>DATLQE010000001.1:0-8142 GCA_035535335.1 Lapillicoccus sp.
GAGCGCGGGAAGCAGGTTGAACTGCTGGAACACGAAGCCAACCCGGCGGTTGCGGACGTCCGCGAGGTCCTCCTCGTCCATGACGCCGACGTCGACGCCGGCGAGCCGGTATCGGCCCGACGTCGGCACGTCGAGGCAGCCGAGGATGTGCATCAGCGTCGACTTGCCCGAGCCCGACGGGCCCATCACCGCGACGTAGTCGCCCTCGTCGACCACGAGGTCGATGCCGCGCAGCGCCTCGACCTCGACGGCGCCCGTCGCATAGGTCTTGCGGACGTCGGTCAGCTCGAGGATCGGAGGTGCCTCGTCCGCCGCCGCACCGTCATCAGGTGCCGGGGACTCGGTCTTGTCGTCGTCGAGGGAGATGGTGGACATCAGCCGCCTGCCGGTCCGGCCGGAGCCCCGCCAGGAGCCTGGCCTGGTGCCTGGTTGGGTGCCTGGTTGGGCACCTGACCGGGCGCTTGACCACCGGACCCGCCGAACCCACCGAAGCCGCCGCGATTGCCGCCGGTGCCGTTGCTGCCCCCGGTGCCGCCGGTGCCGTTGCCGGTGGTGGTCCGGCCGGTCCGGGCCGTGACCAGGACCTGGTCGCCGGCGTTGAGTCCTTGGGTGACCTGCGTGGTCGTGCCGTAGACGGCGCCGACGGCGACGGGCGTCGACACCTGCTGGCCGTCCTTCATCTGGTAGACGACGGTTTTTCCGTTCTCCTCGTGGATCGCGGCGGTCGGCACGGTGAGGACGTCGGGCACCTGCTTGACGGTGATGACGACGGAGGCGGTCGTCCCCGCGTACACGCCCGTGGGCGACCCCGTGACCGCGATGGTGACGGGGAAGGTGGAGGTACCGCCGCTGGTCGTCCCGATGATGCCGACGGTCGAGACGGTCCCGAAGATCGGCGACGTCGCGCCGGTGGGGGTGATCGTCGCCTGCAGGCCGCTCTTCAGCTTCGCGAGGTCGGAGGCCCCCACCGTGGCGTCGACGACCCAGGCGTTGGTCGCGATGACGACGACCTGGGCCGAGGTGGCGGACGAGGTGGTGCCGGTTGCGTTCGACCCCGAGCCGTTCGAGCCGGTGGCCGTCCCCGTCGAGCTCGAGCCGCCGGAGACCTGGTCGCCCACCGCGACGTTGACCGCGGCCACGGTCCCGGCGATCGACGACGTCAGGGACGCCTGGCCGAGCGCCTCCTGGGCGGCGGTCACCTTGCTCTGTGCCGAGGTGACCTGGGCGTTGGCCGACGCGATCTGGCCGGAGTTGGCGGCCGCCGTTGCGGCCGTGAGCTGGGCCTGGGCTGCGGTGAGCTGCTGCTGGGCGAGGGTGAGCGCCGACTGGAGGCTGGTCGGGTCGATCGTCGCGAGCGTCTGACCGGCGGTGACCGGGTCGCCCACCTTGACGTCGACCGCCGTCACCTTGCCGCCCTGCGCGAACGTGAGGTTCGCCTGGTTGGCCGGCTGGATCGTGCCGGTCGCGGACACCGTCTCCTTGACCGTCTCGGTGGTGGCCGCGACGAGCTCGGTCGTGACCGCGTCCCCGGCGGCGCCGCTCGACCGATGCAGGTACAGCCACATGCCGGCGCCGGCGGCGACAACGACCAGCACCGCGACCACCGTGATGACCGTCCGACGACGGCGCCGGCGTGAGGTGGACGCCTCACCGCGGTCCGTCCTCCGACTCTCGCGAGCCGTCTCGTCGGCCGTCTCGTTGGCCTTCTCGTTGGCCACGTGCACGCACCCACCCGCCTTCGCCAGGGTCCGGTGGTGCCGGGCCTTGTCAGGACGTGCGGGACGCTAGGAACGGCGGCTGAGTCAGGCTTGGCGCGGCCCTGTGGACGACCTGTGAGACGGTGCCGCGCTTCACCGCCGTTGCATCTATCTTGGATGCAACATGTCGACATCGTCACCATCCGCCAGCGAGCGGGTCTACGTTCAGGTCAAGCGCGAGATCCTGGGCGGCGCGCTGCCCGGCGGCTCCTTTGTCACCGAGGGCGGGCTGGCCGAGGCCGCCGGCGTGTCCCGAACCCCGGTCCGCGAGGCCCTGCTGCGGCTGGAGAGCGAGGGGCTGGTCCGCCTCTACCCCAAGAAGGGCGCCCTTGTCGTCCCGCCGTCGGTCGACGACGCTCGCGAAGTCCTCGAAGCCCGCCTCGTCATCGAGGAGTGGGCGGCTCGTGCGGTCTGGCCGCATCGAGCGGAGCTGCTTCCTGCGCTCGAGATCGAGCTCGACCGGATGCGGGCGACCCTGGCCACCCAGGACGTCGCGAGACTCGTGGAGCACGACCGCCGCTTCCACGAGATCGTCGTGGGCGCGGCCGGCAACGCCATCCTCGCGCGGACCTACCAAGGTCTGCGCGACCGGCAGCTGACGATCGTCGCCGCCCAGTTCCGGCGCGACCGCGAGCGCATCGACTTGGCGGTCGCGGGGCACAGGCGTCTGGTGGAGATCCTGCGGACCGGCACCGTGGAGGAACTCGTCGCGGAGACGCATACCCACGTCCACACCGTCCTGGCGGCGCTGCAGGTGCCCCGATGAGCAGGACCCCGGTCGTGGACGGCGTCGTCGGAGGCCGACGCGCATACGCCGTCTGGCTGGCCGCCCTTGCGGTCTACGTGCTCGCCGTCTTCCACCGCACGTCGCTCGGCGTCGCGGGGCTCATGGCGGCGGAGCGGTTCCACATCTCGGCCACCCAGCTGGCGACGTTCACCGTCCTCCAGCTACTCGTGTATGCGGCGCTGCAGGTTCCGGTCGGAGTCCTCCTCGACCGGTTCGGCTCCAAGCGGATGGTCCTCACCGGTCTGGCCCTCATGACCGGTGGACAGCTGGTCTTCGCCGTGGTCGGGACGTTCGAGCTGGGCGTACTGGCGCGAGTGCTCGTCGGCGCCGGAGACGCGATGATCTTCGTCAGTGTGATTCGTGTAGTGGCGCTCTGGTTCAGCGGGCGACAGAGCCCGCTGGTCAGCCAGCTGACCGGCCAGCTCGGCCAGGTCGGCGCCATCGTGGCGTCCTTCCCTCTCGCCGCCGCACTGCACGGCGTGGGGTGGACCCCCACCTTCCTCGGCGCCGCGTTGATCGGCGTCGTCCTCGCGGCGGCCGTCCTGCTCGTCATGCGTGACGCTCCCGGCGAGGAGCATCCGCCGCTGCAGTTCCGGGCGCTCGGGCGCATCCTCCGAAGCACCTGGGCGACGCCGGGGACCCGGCTGGGCCTCTGGTCGCACTTCACCAGCCAGTTCGGGATGACGGTGTTCACCCTGCTGTGGGGCTTCCCGTTCCTCGTCCGCGGGCAGGGCCTCAGCGAACCCGCCGCCGGCGCGCTCCTGGTCGTCATGACCGCGACCCAGATCCTCACCGGACCCGTACTCGGTGCCCTCGTCGCGCGGCATCCGTACCAACGCTCCCACATGGTCCTCGGCATCGTGAGCGCCATCGCCGCCGTGTGGGCGGTCGTCCTGCTGTGGCCGGGGCCGGCTCCGATGCCGCTGCTGGTCCTGCTCGTCGTCGTGACCGCCCTCGGTGGACCGGCGGCGATGGTCGGGTTCGACCTGGCGCGGTCGTTCAACCCGCGGGAGCGGATCGGCAGCGCGCTGGGGGTGGTCAACGTCGGCGGCTTCGTCGCCTCACTGTCGGCGATGGCCCTGGTCGGAATCGTCCTCGACCAGGTCACCCCGGGCGGCCCCAGCGCCTACACGCTGGACGGGTTCCGGCTGGCCATGGCGGTCCAGTTCCCGTTCTGGCTGCTCGGGGCGATCCAGATCTGGCGGTACCGACGCAAGGCGATCGGCCACCTCGACGCCCACCATCCGGAGGCGTTGCAGGCGCTTCGCGACGGCGAGTCGGCCCTGCCAGGCATTTCGCGATAGGCCCCCCCGCCCGCGACGGCGAGCCTTGGGTGTCGGGCGCGGCGGCACATGGGGGGCGGGTGCCGCCGCGCCCGCGGTCGCGCCCATCGGGGGATGGCACGACCGGTGACTCCGGGGATGACAGGGGGCGACACCCCCGAAGCGCCCCTAGCATACGGTTACCAACCGGTAGCACAGCAAATCGGCGAATATTTTCCGCCTCTTTCGTTGCCACAATCGATGCCGTGGACGCCTCGGAGTGGGACCGCCGGTACGCCGCCGCCGACCTCGTGTGGTCGGCCGGTCCCAACGCGGTGGTCGCCCGGGAAGCGGACGACCTGCCACCCGGCCGAGCGCTCGACCTCGCGTCCGGCGAAGGGCGGAACGCGATCTGGCTCGCCGAACGCGGCTGGCGCGTGACCGCTGTGGACTTCTCCGCCGTGGCGACCGAGCGCACCCGGCAGCTGGCCGCCGGGCGACTCGGCGCCGACGCGAGCCGTGTGACCGCGGTGACGGCGGACCTCATGACCTGGGTTCCGGAGCCGGCGAGCGCCGACCTGGCCGTTCTCGCCTACCTGCAGCTCCGCGCCAGCGAGCGCACGCACGCGCACCGCTTGGCGGCGGCCGCTCTCTCACCGGGCGGGATCCTTCTCCTCGTCGCGCACCACTCGGACAACCTCACCGAGGGAGTCGGCGGGCCGCCGGACCCTACGGTGCTCTTCACTGAGCGGGACGTCGTCGCCGACCTCGCGGGCACCGATGTGGTCGTGGACCGCGCCGAGCGGGTCGAGCGGGTCGTCCCGGCCGAGGGGGCGGGGGCCGTGGCCCTGGACGTCCTCGTCCGCGCTCACCGACTCCTGAGCCGGTCGGCACCGGCCCGCTAAGGTCCGGGCGTGCCCTCGGTCCCGCCCGCGCCACCCATCCGCGGCGTGATCTTCGACTTCCACCACACCCTCGCGCACGCAGGCGACCCCGCCGTATGGCTCGAGGAGGCCTGGTCCGACCTCGGCCGCGCCGGCGAACCGGTCAGCGCACTCGGCGCCGCGACGCATACCCGAGCAGTTGAGTTCCTCGACCAGCTCTGGGAGTCCGCTCGGGTCGTCGACCCGGACAGCGAGCGAGACCTCGACTCGCGCCGACACCGCGCGGTGTTCGACCAGGTCGTGGCCGAGGCGCCGGGCATCGACGCGGAGCTGGCCGACGCCCTGTACGAGATCATGCACCGACAGTGGGACGTCTACGACGACGTGCTCCCGGTGTTGGTAGCTCTGCGCGACAAGGGCATTCGCGTGGCGATGCTGTCCAACGTCGGCTTCGACCTGACCCCCACGCTGGAACGAACCGGCGTCCATGCCCTCATCGACGGCGCGGTGTTGTCGCACGCGGTCGGGGTCGTGAAGCCCGACCCCGGGATCTTCCGGCGGGCGCTCGACATCCTCGAGCTGCCCGCCTCCGAGGTGCTCATGGTGGGCGATGCCTGGCGCGACGACGCAGGGGCAGCCGCCCTGGGCATCCGGACCCTCATCCTGCCGCGCACCGACGACCCCTCGCACGGGCTGGAGCTGGTGCTGCGCCTCGTGTGAGTGCTTCGGCTGAGTCCTCCGACGCTGCGGATGTGAGGATGGGCGGGTGCTCGACGTCCTCCTCGCCCAGCAGCTGCGGGCCGCCGGACTTGCTTGGGAGCCGAAGCCCGGCGACCGGTTCGTCTTGCCGCTGCCCGACATGCAGGACGAGGTGTTCATCCTCAGCAACGTCATCGCCGACGTGCACCGGTTCGAGAACGGCAACGTCATCGGCTTCAACGGCACGACGGAGTGGGCCCTCGACAGCGTCGAGCAGGACGACGTGGTCTGGCTGCCGCGCGAGGAGCAGCTCCGCGACCTCCTCGGTGCCGCCTTCGTCCGGCTGGAGCACGTGACCGGCGGCTACGCGGTGACGGCCACGGCGGGAGACGGCGAGGACCGCCGGTTCGTCGACATCGACGCCGAGCGGGCGTATGCGCGTGCGGTGCTCGCCCGGCTGCAGGTCGCCCGGCCCTGAGCGATCGATCGAAGGACGGAGCTCAGGGGCTGTCGGGGCGAGCCATACGGATCGCGTCCCGCAGGGACCCGTTCTCGGTGACCGACAGCACCGGACTCGTCGGTTCGGGGGCGATCGGATCCGACTGCTCCGCCAGCCCGCGGTCCATCGTCGACATGCTCTCCTGGGACAGCACCCACCCGAGCGGAGCCGTGACCGACGGAAACGTCGACTGGTGCACGACCACGACCGGCTTAGGCCGCCACTGGTCGATCTGCGTCACCAGCTCGGGCGGGGCACCGGTTGACGCGTCGAAGAGGCTTACCGTCGCGATGGTGCGAGCCGCATTGCGGAGCAAGGCAGGCGTGTCGACGAGGACTCCCTTGGCGCGGCTGTTGGTCGTCGACGGTACGAGGATCTCGGCGGTCGGCGCGGGTGGGGCGGCCACGAGGTCGCCGCCGGTGCCGTTGTCGAAGTACATGACGACCGGGACGATCACGTCGACCTGTGTCCCGCCGTTCCGCAGCGCGTTGGCGTTCCGGCGCTGAACGTCTTGGAGCCAAGCCGGCGCGAGGTCGATCAGGGTGGCTAGGCCGCTGTTCTCCACGTAGCCGCCGTCGACCAGCTGTTGCTCAAGCTGTCCGGAGCACGGGCCAGCCACGCCCGAGGGCGTCACGAACGGGAAGCGGGACGCGAGCATCGCTCCGGTCGCCGCGGTGACCGGCCCGAGACAGTGGTCGCGTCCGGTCGGCGGGCCCGCCGCCCCCGCCCCGAGCACGCTGAACAGGTCCACCGTGTGACCGGCCGGGGTGGGGGAGAAGTCGCACGACTGCTGGTCGCCGGTGGCCAGCACGAGCTGGCTGACCCACATCCGACACCCGTCCGCGACTCGGGTCGAGTTGAGGATCAACGAGCCGGTGACCGCCGTCGACACGGTGCCGTCGGACGGCAGGAACGGCGCGTCGAGGTCCGAGGACTTCTCCCAGGCCGACTCCATGAGGCCCGCGCGGTCCAGCCAGACCGGCCCGGAGACCTGTCCCGTCGCATACCCCGGCGCGCCGAAGAACGGGACACCCGTCGCCGCATACGCCGTGTCGCGCACGAAGAGCCCGCTGGTGGCGGCGCCCAGCGCGTCGGGGGTGGCGATGGCCGCCGCCTGGTCCCGCGCGAGCCCGGTCCCCGCGAACCGGGCCAAGGTGAGTCCGACGGCTCCGCCACTGGCGCCACCTCCGAAAAGCGCTGCTGCGCAACGATTCGCCGGAGACGGGGCGGACCAGTCGACCGACTGCGCCGACGGTGTCACCGCCCCCCGGAAGATGTCGAGGCCCGCGGTGGTCCAGTACGCAGCCCGGATGCCGCCACCCTCGGCGGCCAGGAAGAACATCGGCCGCAGCCGGTATGCAACGCCACCGGCGGTGACGCTGTGGCCACAGCCCCGGGTCCGGACGAGCCACTCGTCGACAGCCTGCGGGAGGGTGGTCCGGCGGAGGGCCGGAGCCGGCGTGCCCGGTCCCGTGCCGAGCCCGCGGACGCCGTGCACGTCGACGTCGCTCCCGAGGCTCGTGGTGAAGACGATGGTGAGCAGGAGGATCGTCGTCACGGGCAGCGACCGCAGCCGAATACCCTTGTACCAGAATACTTCTGGCGCCTTGCGGTCCTGAACGACGACGACAGTGCCGCCGACTACCAGTGTCGCCGCCAGGAGGGCGAGCAGCGACGTGGCGATGACGCCGAGACCGCTTCCGAAGGCGGCCGCGAACCCGCCGACCACGAAGAAGAGGGCGATGCCGGCAACGAGAACGCCCAGCCGCAGGCCGAGGTTGCTCGGCACGTCGACGGTGGGTGTCAGGGTGGCTCGAACCTTCTGCCACCAGTTCCGGCTGGCGTGGACGCCGCCGACGAGGGTGTCATCCGTGACGAGCAAGGCGAGCCAGCGGGCCACCGGCCAGCCGAGGACGGCGAGCGCGAAACCCAACAGCAGCAACGGCAGTCCGCGCCAGGTGCCACCGAGGTCGACCGCCGCGAGTGCCACGACGGCGGTGAACGAGCGCACCAGCCCGAGAGCGGCCACCACGATAGAGATTGCGGTGAGGATGTCACCCGCGAGGACCATCGCCCTCCTGACCTCGGTTGTCGGTACGCGGTGCGGCAGCGCCTCGAAGTGCGCCGTCCACCATGTCGACGTTCCGCCGGCTGCGTTCAGCCGCCACCGGATCAGCGCCGACAGCCCGATGATGATGAGCGGTACCGCGAGGAAGGCCATGAGCCGCTCCGGCTCGAGGCCCGGCATGCTCCA
>DATLQE010000002.1:0-3158 GCA_035535335.1 Lapillicoccus sp.
GCGCCCATCGCGTCGATCTCGTCGTCCTCGAGGTCGGCGTCCCGCACCGCGTCCTCGACCGCTCCGGACTCGGCCGCCACCTCCGCGACGACGCCCGCGGGGCCGCGGCCGAGCCAGCGCGCCGAGTCGGTCCAGGTCGACCTCAGCTCCGGTATCTGGCCGGCCGCGACCAGCCGTTCCGCCTCCTCGACCTGGTCGTCCATGGTGAGGATCTGGTTGAACGCGACCCCGAGCGGCATCAACCGCACCAGGTCGTCCCAGATCGCCTCCCAGGTCCGTCTCCGAATCTCCCGCCCCGGCCGGAACGGGCTGACCCGGTGCCGGAAGAGCACCTCGCACCGGTAGACGTTGCCGACGCCCGCCACCGCCGCCTGGTCCATCAGCAGCTCCGCGATGGTCCGCCCCGAGCGGGAGATCTTCGCCCACGCCCGCTCCGGGTCCGCGTCAGACCGCAGTGGGTCAGGCCCGAGCCGCGCAACGGTCGCTGCCGCCTCGTCCGGCGTCACCACCTGGCAGAGGATCGCCCCGCGCAAGTCGGCGACGTAGTCCTGGTTGACCATGCGCAGCCGCACCGCACCCCACGGAGGCGGCACCGACGCATACCCGGTGATCCGGTCGACAGAGAACTTGCCGATGAGCCCGAGGTGGACGTTCAGCCACGCCTCGCCGTCGAACTCGACGAACAGGTGCTTTCCGTATGCGGTCGCCTCCACGACCTGCCGGCCGTCCAGCAGCGCGGCGCCCTCGGCGAACGGACCCTGCGGCGACGAGACGGCGGGTGTCGTCCCCGCGAAGGCAGCGTCGACTGACTGCGCCAACCGGTGCAGGGTGTGGCCTTCGGGCACTCAGCTGGCTTTCTTCTTGGCCGTCTTTGCCGTGGTCTTCTTGGCGGTGGTCTTCTTCGCGGCCGTCTTCTTGGCCGGCGTGGTCTTCTTGGCGGCGGCGGTCTTCGCCGTCGACCCGCTCGCAGACTTCTTCGCCGCGGCGGGCGCGCTCTTCTTCTCCGCGGCCGGCTCGCCGCGCGACGCCTTGGCCCGGTCGACCGACCGCTGCAGCGCCTCGAGGAGGTCGACGACCTCACCGGTGTCCTTGGGCTCCGGCGCGTGCTTGACCTCGCCGCCGGAGAGCTTCGTCTCGACCATCACCTGCACGGCCTCGGCGTAGTCGTCCTGGAACTCCTCGGGGTCCCAGTCCCCCGACAGCGAGTCGACGAGCATCGTCGCCATCGACAGCTCGCGCTCCGTCGCGCTGCCGACGTCACCGAGGTTGGCGAAGTCGGACGACCGGATCTCGTCAGCCCAGATCATCGTCTGCAGGACGATGATCCCCTCCCGGACCCGGAGGACTGCCATGTTCTTGCGGTTGCGAATCGCCACCGCTACCAACGCCATTCGATCGGAAGCCTCGAGCGCGTCGCGGAGCAGCGCATACGCCTTGGCGGCGCCCTTCTCCGGCTCGAGGTAGTAGGACCGGTCGAGCAGCATCGGGTCGATCTGGTCGGCCGGGACGAACTTCTCGACCGCGATCTCCTTGCTCGACTGGTTCGGCAGGTTCTTCAGGTCGTCGTCGGTGATGACGACCATCTCGCCGTCCTCGGTCTCGTAGCCCTTGGCGATGTCGTCGTACGACACCTCCTCGCCGTCGACCGAGCAGACCCGCTTGTAGTGGATCCGGCCGCCGTCCTCCCGGTGCACCTGACGGAACGAGATGTCGTGGTCCTCCGTCGCCGCGTAGAGCTTGACGGGCACGTTGACCAGCCCGAAGGAGACGGCGCCCTTCCACATCGCGCGAGGCATTCTCATACTCTTCCAGACGGGTGCCACAGCCGCAGCAATCCGTCTCTCCCATCACTCCTCCAGCCCGGCCAACCGTTCTTCGAGGTAGGCCCGTTCCGCCGGGTTCGCGCTTAGCTCGACGGCGATCCGGTATGCGTCGGCCGCCTCGGCCTCGCGGCCCAATCGCCGCAGCAGGTCGGCCCGGGCGGCCTGGTAGGCGTGGTAGCTCGCCAACCCGTCGACCGCCTCCAGCGCGGCCAGCCCCGCCGCCGCGCCGTCCCGCTCGGCGACCGCCACGGCGCGGTTGAGGGCGACCACCGGAGTGGGCGTCAGGGCGAACAGCTGGTCATAGAGGGCGGCGATCTGTCTCCAGTCGGTGTCCTCGGCGCTCGCGGCGTCGGTGTGGACCGCGTTGACGGCGGCCTGGATCTGGTACGGACCCGGACGGCCGCGGCGCAGGCACGCGCGGACGAGCCGATGGCCCTCGGCGACCAGGCTGGCGTCCCACCGCGATCGGTCCTGGTCCGGCAGCGTCACCAGCACACCCTCGGCGAACCGCGCCGGCCGCCGCGCCTCGGTGAGGAGCATCAGGGCGAGCAGGCCGAGCACCTCGGGCTCGTCCGGCATGAGCCCCGCGAGGACGCGGGTCAGGCGGATCGCCTCGGCGGACAGGTCGGTCCGGACGACGGTGTCGGGCGACGAGGGCAGGTAGCCCTCGTTGAAGACGAGGTACAGTGTCGCCAGCACGCCGGCCAGTCGGGACGGCAGCTCGTGGTCGGGCGGCACGCGGTAGGGGATGTGCGCGGCCTTGATCTTGGCCTTCGAGCGCGTGAGCCGCTTGGCCATCGCCGCTTCGTCGACCAGGAACGCCCGCGCGATCTCGGCCGTGGTGAGCCCGCCGAGCAGCCGAAGGGTGAGCGCGACCTGGGCGTCCCGGCCGAGCGCGGGGTGGCAGCACGTGAAGATCAGCCGGAGCCGCTCGTCGGGGACCGAGCTCAGGCTCATGGGGTCGACGTCGCCGTCGTCGTCGATCAACATGGCAGCCTGCGCGTGACGCGCATCGCGGGTGGACTCCCGGCGGAGCCGGTCGATGGCGCGGTTGCGGGCCGTCGTCGTGAGCCACGCTCCTGGCTTCGGAGGCGGCCCGGACCCGGGCCAGCGCCGCATCGCCTCGACGAACGCCTCCTGGGCGACGTCCTCGGCGAGCTCGATGTCGCCGAACCGCCGCACCAGGGCCGCGACGACCCGGCCGTACTCCTCGCGGAACACCTGTTCCACGACTCGCGCCGGGTCATCGCCGACCGACCGCTCCGGGGAGTTCACTACCCGATGGGGTCAGACGTCGTCCTGGAAGGGACGCACCTCGACCTGGCCGCGGCAGGC
>DATLQE010000003.1:0-2227 GCA_035535335.1 Lapillicoccus sp.
CGAGGAGGGCGAGCGGATCCGCCGCGTCGTCGAGGAGCGGGTCGCCGCCATCGCCGACGAGGACCTGGCCGTCCTCGGCTACTGGGACTTCGTCGACGGGCTGTCCCGCGGGTATGCGGCGCACCACGCCGGCATGCTGCCCACCTTCCGCGAGGTGGTCGAGGAGCTCTTCACGGCCGGCCGGATCCGGGCGGTCTTCGCGACCGAGACGCTGGCGCTGGGGATCAACATGCCGGCCCGTACCGTGGTGCTCGAACGGCTGGTCAAGTTCAACGGCGAGGCGCACGTCGACGTCACGCCCGCCGAGTACACCCAGCTCACCGGGCGGGCCGGCCGTCGCGGCATCGACATCGAGGGCCATGCGGTCGTCCTCTGGAACCGGCAGCTCGATCCCCTCGCCGTCGCCGGTCTCGCCTCGACGCGCACCTACCCGCTCCGGTCGAGCTTCCGCCCGACCTACAACATGGCCGTCAACCTCGTCGCCCAGTTCGGTTGGGAGCGGGCTCGCGAGCTGCTGGAGACCTCGTTCGCGCAGTTCCAGGCCGACCGGGCCGTCGTGGGGTTCGTGCGCACCATCCGGCGCAACGAGGAGGCGCTGGCCGGCTACGCGGAGTCGATGCAGTGCGATCGCGGCGACTTCCGCGCATACGCCGCCATTCGCGACGAGATCGGGCGCCTCGAGAAGGACGCGGCGAAGCGCCGGGCGGCGAGCGTGCGCGCCGAGGCCGCCGTCAGCCTCGAGCAGCTTCGGGTCGGCGACGTCATCCGGATCCCGGCGGGTCGCCGGGCGGGATACGCGGTGGTCGTGCAAGCCAACCGCGGCCACCGCGGCGACACCCCCTCGCCGGCCGTCGTCACCGAGGACCGGCAGCTGCGACGGCTGACCCTCGTCGACGTGCCGACCCCGGTCGAGCCGATCACCGCCGTCAAGCTGCCGAAGAACTTCAACGCCAAGAGCCCCAAGTCCCGGCGCGACCTCGCGACGACGTTGCGCATCGCCGTGCCCCGTGATCCCCCCTCCGACCGCGGGCGCGACGACATGCATACCGACGAGTCCTCCCGGGTCGAGCAGCTACGCCGACAGATGCGGGCCCACCCGTGCCACTCCTGCCCGGACCGGGAACAGCACGCCCGCTGGGCCGAGCGGTGGTGGCGGCTCACCCGGGAGACCGAGGGGCTGCAGCGCAAGGTCGACGGGCGCACCAACTCGGTGGCGCGGACCTTCGACCGGATCTGCGACCTGCTCGAAGAGATGGGGTACCTCGGCGAGGGCGCCGCCACGGTGACCGAGCGAGGAGAGCAGCTGCGTCGGCTCTACACCGAGAAGGATCTGCTCGCGGCGGAGTGCCTTCGACACGGGGTCTGGGACAAGCTCGACCCGGCAGGCCTCGCCGCCGCGATCTCTACGCTCGTCCACGAGCCGCGCCGCGAGGAGGCCGAGATCAGCCCGCGGATGCCGCGTGAGGAGGTCCACGAGGCCTGGACCGCGATGATCCGCCTCTGGAGCGGGATCGAGGACCACGAGCGCGACCGCGGCCTCCCAGTGACCGGAGACCCCGACGGCGGCATCGCCTGGATGGTCTACCGCTGGGCCGGCGGGCATCCGCTGGAGTCCGTGCTGCGCGGCAGCGACATCGCCGCGGGCGACTTCGTCCGGCGGTGCAAGCAGATCGTCGACCTGCTCGACCAGGTCGCCGACGCGGCGGTGACGAGTGGCTCCCCGCGGCTGGCCCGTACGGCTCGCTCGGCGGTGGATGCCGTGCGCCGTGGCGTGGTCGCCGCAGATCGGCTCGACTGAGCTTGTTGCGGACGCACGCGCGGTGGTATGCGGTCGAAGTCGCCGCAGGTGCGTATATGATCCGGACGTGACGACGTTCCGGGTCCGCGAGGCGGCCGAGCTGCTCGGGGTGAGCGACGACACCGTCCGACGATGGATCGACGCCGGCCGGCTCGTCTCGACGACGGACGCAGGGGGCCGGAACGTCGTCGCAGGGTCGGACCTCGCGGCCTTCGCCCAGACCCTGGCCGCGGCCGGCGATCACCCCGCTCCCGGACCGGTGCGGTCGCAGTCGGCGCGCAACCGGTTCGTCGGACTCGTGACCCGGGTCGTCCGCGACACCGTGATGGCGCAGGTGGAGATCCAGGCCGGACCGCACCGCATCGTGTCCCTCCTGAGCCGGGAGGCGGCCGACGAGCTCCAGCTCGAGCCCGGCGTCCTCGCCATCGC
>DATLQE010000004.1:0-7821 GCA_035535335.1 Lapillicoccus sp.
CCTCCGGAATGCGGTGCGTTCCTCGTCGGTGCCGCCGAACTCGATGAGCCAAACCGCCTCGTTGACGAGGTCGCGAAGTTCCTCGACGGTGACCTCTTCGGGCATGCTGTCGTTCATGGTCGGGTCCCTCCTGGATAGGGGTTCGTCCTAGGTCCTGGTCGGTGTTTGGAGCACCGGCCGGGACCGCTTCTTGGAACCTTCGCCGTGTGGCGGAAGGTTCTTGCCGCTGCCTCCTCTCTTGCCTCTCAGTCCGCAGAAAGTCCGCAGGACGTTGCCAAACGACGGAAGATGACAGCGGATGACGAGTGGCAAAACCGCTGGTCAGACGCCCTTTCCGAGCATCTGTGCAGGTCATCGAGGGGCGTGGTTCGCGTTTACACCGCGGGTGTCGTCGGTTCGATCCCGGCCGGGCCCACAGAGAACGCCTGATGGCCGACCGCTCCTGATCACTTCTGCGCCGTCGCTGCGGCGTTCGGCAGACTTCGCGCATGGGGACGGTCGGGGAGCGGACGGTTGGGGTCGAGGAGGAGATGCTCCTCGTCGACGTGGCGACCGGACGTCCCCGGTCGGTGGCCGGCCGCGTGATCGACGCCGCCGCGAGCGGCCGGCCCTCTGAGACCGGATCGGAGGGCGGCGTCGAGGGTGAGCTGCAGCGCTACATGGTGGAGACGCAGTCGTCCGTGTGCACCGAGCTCGCCGACGTCGAGGGGGAGCTGCGGGGCTGGCGTCACCGTGTCGCCGTCGCGGCTCGCGAGGCGGGCGCTGGCTCGGCGGCGCTCGGCACCGCACCGCTGGCGGGGGACGGTCTCATCACGCCGAAGCCGCGGTACCTGCGGATGGTGGAGCGGTTCGGGCCGGTCGTCCACGACGCGCTCACGTGCGGCTCTCACGTCCACGTGGGCGTCGAGTCCGACGAGGAGGGCGTTGCGGTCATCGACCGGATCCGGGTCTGGCTGCCGGTGGTGCTCGCTCTCTCGGCCAACTCCCCGTTCTCGAACGGGCAGGACACCGGGTATGCGTCCTACCGCTCCCAGCTGTGGCTGCGGTGGCCGTCGGCGGGACCGAGCGACCTGTTCGGGTCGGCCGCGGCGTACCACTCGGTCGTGCGGTCGATGGTCGAGTCGGGCGTGCTGCTCGACGACGGGATGATCTACTTCGACGCGCGGCTGTCGCACCGCTACCCCACGGTGGAGATCCGGGCGGCCGACGTCTGCGCCGACCTCGGCGACACCATGGTCGTCGCCGCGATCTGCCGGGGACTGGTCGAGACGGCGTCGCGAGCCGCGGCGGCAGGAGAGCCGCCGCTGCCCCTGTCGAGCTCCCTGCTTCGGCTGGCGACGTGGCAGGCCGCCCACGACGGAGTCGACGGGATGCTGGTGGACCCGGCCACGATGCGGCCGGAGCCGGCGGCGGTGGTGGTCGAGCAACTGGTCGACGCGATCCGACCGGCGCTGGCGTCCTTCGGCGATCTCGAGCGGGTCGAGGAGGGAGTCGCACGGCTGCTGTCCACTGGATCCGGGGCGACCCGACAGCGCCGAACCTTCGCGCGCACCGGGCGACTGGTCGACGTCGTGGCGGAGGCGGTTCGACTCAGCGCCCGCTAAAGATGGTCCACGGCAGCCGGGACGGCGACTTCGCGCGGCTCCGCCCCGGCGCCTCGGAGGTGAGCCTCGTGGCTCATCCGCCGAATCCCGAGCAGGACGAGGCACGGTCGAGCTCAACTTCGTCACGACGGAGGATCTCGCCGGAGTCGAGGGCCGCTGCGGTCAGAGCTCGAGGCGGCGGAGCAGGCGTTTCGCCGCCGCGGTCCCCGGTCGGCGCCACCACCTGTGGTCCAGCAACGCCTGCCGCGCCGCGAGGAACCCGCACCCGCCGTGCACGCCGCCGCCCGGGTGGATCGCCGCGCTGCCGAGGTAGAGCCCGTCGACCGGTGTCCGCGGACCCCCGAGCCCGGTGACCGGGCGGAAGATCAGCTGTTGGAACAGCTGCGCCGTGCCGCCGTTGACCGCGCCGTTCACGAGGTTGGCGTCGGCCGCGGCGAGGTCAGACGGTCGCTGCACCCACCGGTCGAGGACGAGGTCACCCCAGCCCGGCGCATACCGGTCGAGCATCTCCTCCGCCCGCTTGACGAGGAGGTCGGCCGACGCGTCGTCCGTGACGCCACGCGGCAGGTGGCTGTAGAGCCACAGCGCCTCGGTCCCGGCCGGCGATCGGCTCGGGTCGGCGGTCGTCATCTGGCCGACGAGCGCGAACGGGTTGGACGGCACCGTATGCGTCGCCAGGTCGGCCGCCCAGTGCAGGATTCCGTCGACGTCGGCCCCCACGTGCACGACCGCGGCTTTGCGCGCGTTTGCCGCGGTCCAGGGCGGCGTCGATCGGAGCCGGTAGTTGATCTTGACCGTCGGGAGGTCCCAGGCGAACTCGCGGAGGCCGTGGCGCAGCCGCGGCGAAACCGCGTGCTCGCTGAGGAGCTCCTCGTACAGCATCGGCGCGCTCGTGTCGGCCACGACCGCGCGTCGTGCGCGCACCGTCACCCCCCTGGCGGTCCGGACAAGAGCCGCCCGGCCGTCCACGAGGTCGATGGCGTCCACCCGGTCACCGGTGTGGATCTCAACTCCAGCTGCCCGGGCGCGCGCCGCGAGCGCCGCGGCGAGCTGCCCGGCCCCACCGCGCGGCGACGGGTACCCGACGTCCTGCGCGAGCATCGACATCAGCCACCCGAACAGCCCGCTGCCCGGCGCTTCGGGTGGGATGTCAGCGTGCATTGCGTTGCCCAGCAACAGGGTTCGAGCCCGCTGGCCAGCGAACCGCTCCTCGGCCATCCGGGTCGCCGGCAACAGGAAGAACCGCGCCAGAGCCGGCGTGTCCGCGGCGCCGACCGAGCGAGCCAACCGTGATCCCGCCTCCACCGGCGGCCACCGGGTCAACAGCGCGTCGAGGAACGGCGCCTTGAGCTGATACCACTGCTCGACCATCTCCAGCCAGGCCGGCCCGTCCTCGCGGCGGTCCTCGGCCAGGGCCGCGGCCGTTTCGTTGACATCAGCGAAGATCGTCGCCCCGACCGTGTCGTCCGGCCGGCCGGCGTGGGAGACCACCACGTCCGACCGGCACCACTCGAGCCCGTGGTCCTCCAGACCGAGTCGCGACATCACCGGAGACGCGACGGCGAGCGGGTAGCAGGCACTGAACTCGTCCATCACCCAGCCGTCCCGCTCGACCGACGAGACCGCGCCGCCGACCTTGTCCCGCGCCTCGAGCAGGACGACGTCCCAGCCGGCGTCCGCCAGGGTGATCGCGGCGACCAGCCCGTTGGGACCGCCACCGATGACCACCGCGTCCGCGGTCTCCCGCCGCGCCGCGCCGGCGGGCGGTGCCGCGTCGGCCGGAGCCTTCGTCGGCGTCGTCACGGGCCCATCGTGGCACCACGCGGGCTTCCCCGCCGACGGTCGGCCTCGTGTCGGCGGTCGAACCGCTCGCCGCTTAGGGTGAGGCGTGCGCACCACCGAACTCGTCGTCCTGCTCGACGAGGAGGGCCGCGCCACCGGCACCGCCGACAAGGCCGAGGTCCACGGACCGGACACCCCCCTGCACCTGGCCTTCTCCGCATACCTCTTCGACCCCGCCGGCCGGCTGCTCGTCACCCGCCGCGCCCTGGGCAAGCGCACCTTCCCCGGCGTGTGGACCAATTCGGTATGCGGTCACCCCGCCCCCGGCGAGGCGCTTCCTGACGCGGTGCGCCGTCGGGCCGGCCGCGAGCTCGGCGTCGAGGTGACGGCGCTGCGGCTCGTCCTTCCCCGGTTCACCTACCGTGCGGAGATGGACGGCGTGGTCGAGCTCGAACAGTGCCCCGTCTATGCGGGCTGGCTCGCCGACGGCGCGAGTCCCGAGCTGGCGCCGGACGAGGTCGAGGACACCGAGTGGGTCGCGTGGCCCGACTTCAGCGCCGACGTCCTGGCCGGCGTCCGCGAGGTCTCCGACTGGTGCACGGAACAGATCCCCCAGCTGGTGGCCCTGGGCCCCGACCCGCGCCACTGGGTGGAGGCCGACGACCGCTTCCTCCCGCCGGCGGCTCGGGTATGACCCGGCACGTCACACGCCGTCACAAACGGGGATCCGGCGCCGCCTCGTGGTGGCGAGCGCCGTGCGTGCGTCGTTTCTCCTTCATCTCCGCCTCGAACAGGTGCCGCCGTCCGCCGACCAGCTCCTCGCGCGCCCCGGCCTCGAGCTGCTTGAACAGCGCGTAGTAGCCGTCGTCGTAGTCCTCGACGATCTGGAAGGTCCACCGCTCCTCGATCACGTTGCGCCCCACCAGTTCCCGGTCGATACGCTCGGCGATCTCGTCGTGTCCGGCCTTGCGCAGGAGGTCGACGGCCTCGCCCAGCGCGAGGTCACCCGTCCCGGTGAGCCGGTGGAACGCATACAGACAACCGCGGGCGTTCTCGACCACCTCGAGCGCCTCGGACAGCTTGCCGAGCGCCTCCACGGTGTCGTCGGACACGCCGTGGGGGCGCTGGTGCTCGGGGCTCGGGGTCTCCATCCCGCCACCGTATGCGGTGTGGCATCGTCGGCCACGTGCCCCTCGACGAGCCGCTCACCCTGCGCCAGGTGGTCGCTGCCCTCGAGTCGGTCTATCCGCTGGACACCGCCATGGACTGGGACCAGGTCGGCTTGGTCGCCGGCGACCTCGACCAGCCGGTCCGCCTCGTCCACTTCGCCGTCGACCCGACCCTCGCGGTCGTCCGCGAGGCCGTCGACGCCAGCGCCGACCTCCTCGTCACGCACCACCCGTTGCTGCTGCGCGGCATCCACAGCGTCGCCACTACCGGCGCCAAGGGCGAGACGCTCACCCGAGCCATCCTCGGCGACCTCGCCGTCTACTGTGCGCACACCAACGCCGACGTCGCCTTCCCGGGCGTGTGCGACGCGCTCGCCGTGGCGGTCGGGCTTGCCGACGTCCGACCGCTGGAGGACGTCCCGTATGCGCTCGGCCGGGTCGGGTGGCTGCCCGCGCCGATGACCCTCCGGGTCTTTGCAGACCAGGTCGCCGCCGGACTGCCGGCCACGGTCGGTGGCATCCGGGTGAGCGGAGACCCCGACGCGCTCGTGGAGAAGGTGGCGGTCCTCGGGGGTTCGGGCGACGACCGGTTCGACGTCGTGCGGGCGGCCGAGGTCGACGTCTACGTCACCGCCGACCTGCGCCACCATCCCGCGCTGGAGGAGCGCGAGACGACCCGCGGCGGCCGGCCGTACCTCGTCGACGCGGGTCACTGGGCCACCGAGTCGGTCTGGCTGGCCTCGGCGGTACGTCGCCTTGTCGAGGCGGTGCCCGACGGGTCGTCTAGGTTGGACACCTACGTCTCGACCCTGCGCACGGAGCCCTGGACGTTCGTCGTGGGGGCGAACGCCGCAGAGGGGAGTATCAGCTGAAAGCCGACCCGACCCGTCAGCTTGCGCTGCTCGACCTCCAGGCCATCGACACCCGCCTCGACCAGATCGACCACGCGACGGCGAACCTGCCCCAGCACCGGGAGATCGCGGCGCTGGAGGACGAGGCCCGCACCCTCGACACCCAGCTCGTCAACTCGCGTACTGCTCACTCCGACGTGCAACGCGAGGTCGAGAAGTCCGAGGCCGACGTCCAGCTCGTTCGCGACCGCGCGGCCCGCGACCGGGCTCGGCTCGAGGCCGGGACCGGTTCGGCCAAGGATCTGCAGGCCCTGCAGCACGAGCTGACCTCGCTGTCCCGGAGGCAGTCCGAGCTGGAGGACATCGAGCTCGAGGTCATGGAACGCGCCGAGGCGCTCGGTGAGCACGTCACCGTCCTCCAACGCGACCAGCAGGAGCTCGTCGCCCGTCTGGGCGCGGCGGTCGCGTCCCGCGACGCGGCGGTGGGCGAGTATGCGTCGGAGCGCGACTCCGTGGCGGGGCGCCGCGCCGCGACAGTCGCCGCGGTTGGCGAGGATCTGGTGGCTCTGTACGAGCGGATCCGGTCTGGCCATGCGGGAATCGGCGCGGCCGAGCTGCGGCAGCGGCGGTGCGGCGGCTGCCACATCGAGCTCAACCAGGTGGACATGAACCGCATCACCCAGGCGCCGGCCGACGAGGTGCTGCGCTGCGAGGAATGCGGGCGGATCCTCGTGCGGACCGCCGAGTCCGGCCTGCCCGTGTCCTGATGCCGAAGAACGCCGGTCAGGGGGCCCCCTCCTCGGCGGCTCGGCCGCGACGGCTCGTGGTCGAGGCCGACGGGGGCTCGCGGGGAAACCCTGGTGTCGCCGGTTACGGCGCTGTGGTCCGCGACGCGGACACCGGGAGGGTGCTCGTCGAACGGGCCGGGCCGCTCGGGCAGCGCAGCAACAACGTCGCGGAGTACCAGGGCCTGATCGCCGGGCTGGAGGCGGCCGCCGCGCTCGCGCCGGGAGCCGACGTCGAGGTTCGGATGGACTCCAAGCTGGTCGTCGAGCAGATGGCCGGCCGCTGGAAGATCAAGCACCCGGACATGAGGGAGCTCGCGCTGCGAGCCCGCGACCTGCTCTCGGGCCTCGGTCAGGTGCGCTGGACCTGGGTCCCTCGGGAGGCCAACCGGGCGGCCGACCGGCTCAGCAACGTCGGCATGGACGGCCGCACCGTCGACACCCTGGCGCGGGCGCTGGCGACGCAACCAGCGGTGGCCACCGCGACCGGACGCGCCGACCCGGCCGAGGTCACCGCGGTCGGCGAGAACCCTGAACCTCCCGCCCCGAGTCTCGCCGGCTCCACCCGGCTCCTCCTCGTGCGTCATGCGGTCACGCCCTTCACCGAGCAGGGCAGGGTGGACGGTCGCGGGGGCGCCGATCCCGATCTCAGCGAGGCCGGCCGGCGCCAGGCGGACCAGACGGCCGCGGCGGTCAGGACCCTCGTCGAGGGCGACGTCCACCTCGTCACCTCGGCTCTGGCCCGGGCCCGCCAGACGGGGGCGGCGATTGCGAACGTGCTCGGCGTCGACCCGGTTCTGGACGACGACTGGGACGAGCAGTCCTTCGGCGACTGGGACGGTGCCGTGTTCGCCGAGCTGGCCGAGCATCAGGCCGACGACCTCATGCGGCTCTGGCGCGACCGCGACTACCGTCGCCCGGGCGGAGAGTCGTTGGTGGAGCTGGAGACCCGCGTGCTGCGGGCATACGACAAAGCCATCGCCGCCGGCGGCACCACCGTGGTCGTCACCAGCCGCAAGCCGATCCTCGTCGTCCTCGCCCGGGTCCTCGGCATCGACGAGGAGCGGTTCTGGGCCCTGTCCACCGACCCGGCGTCGCTGACCGCTGTGGAGATGTGGCCGGACGGCCGGATGTCCGTGCCGTTCGTCAACCGGACGTCGCATCTCGCGTAACCGGACGCCCCTCTATCCTCCCCGGTATGCGAGAACTCCGGCCCGACACCCTCGCCGTCCGGGGCGGGCTGGCGCGCAGCGATTTCGACGAGACCGCCGAAGCGCTGTTCGTCACCAGCGGGTTCGTCTACGACAGCGCCGAGCAGGCCGAGGCGGCGTTTAAGGATGAGATCGACAAGTTCATCTACTCGCGCTACGGCAACCCGACGGTCCGGATGTTCGAGGAGCGGATGCGGCTCGTCGAGGGCGCCGAGGCCTGCTTCGCCACGGCGAGCGGGATGGCGGCGGTCTGGGTGGCGCTCGCCGCACTGTGCGGCCAGGGCGATCGGCTGGTGAGCTCCCGCGCCTTGTTCGGGTCGTGCTTCGTCATCGTCGACGAGATCCTGCCCCGCTTCGGCGTGGAGACGGTCCTCGTCGACGGACCGGACCTCGACCAGTGGAGGTCGGCGCTCAGCGTC
>DATLQE010000005.1:0-2609 GCA_035535335.1 Lapillicoccus sp.
CCTCTCGTCGAGGATCCCGGCGCGCACGTAGAGGGTCTCCGCGGAGACCTCGAGGCCGCGGGCGAGCTGCTGGAGGATCTCCGCGCTCGGCTTCTTCAGACCCCGCTCGATCTGGCTGAGGTAGGGGTTCGAGACGCCGGCGAGCTCGGAGAGCTGACGCAGCGAGAGCTTCGCGCTCTGACGCTGCTCCCGAAGGAAGGCGCCCAGATCATGCAGGTGGTCCTGCAGATCAGGGAGCTCCCGGCCGGGTAGCTTGCTCACGCCTCTATTGTGCTTGCTGTAGCAAGCAGAATGCAAACTGCGGACAGCGTGAGGCCGCTCACACCGGCGCCCACGACAGCGCATACGACCCGCCGAGAGGCCAAGTTCGGTCGTTCTCGGACGCTCCAGAACGACCAGACTTGGCCTCTCGACATCAGAACGTCAGCGGCGCTTCACGCCGAGCAGCTCCCGCGCCTCGGCCGTCGTCAGGGGTGGCCGCTGCATCAGCGTGGCCAGCTCGGCGGCCCGCGACACCAGCTCGTCGTTGTGCCGCACGGCCTGACCCCGCGCATACACGAGGTTGTCCTCCATCCCGACCCGAAGGTGTCCGCCGGCGGACAGCGCGGCCGCCGCGATCGGCAGGTGGCTGCGTCCGATACCGGTGGCCGACCAGCTGGTCACCTTCGGCGGCAGCAGGGCGACCCCGGCAATGAGGGCGGCGGTGGTCCCGGGCATACCGCCTGGCACCCCGGTCACGAAGTCCACGTGCACCTTTCCTCCGAATGGCAGGCCCTCCTGGTCGAGGAGCCGGCGCAGCGCCGCAACGTGGCCGAGGTCGAACAGCTCGAACTCCGGAACCACCTCTCGCTCGATGGTCTGCCGGTAGAGCGAGACGACGAACGGCCACGGGTTGAGGAAGACGTCGTCGCCGAAGTTGGTCGTCCCGCAGGTGAGCGAACACGAGTCCGGCTCGGCGTCGAGCACCGTGAGCCGGACGTCGAGCGGGTCGTGCACCGATCCACCGGTGGACAGCTGCACCACGAGGTCGGTCGCGGACCGCACGGCCACGACGGCGGCCCGGAGCAGGCCGCGGTCCAGGGTCGGCGCGTGCGAGGCGTCCCGGATGTGCAAGTGGATCATCGACGCTCCGGCGGCCTCGCAGCGAACCGCCGTGTCGACCAGCTCCTCGGGAGTCGTCGGCAGCTGGGGCACGTCGGCCTTGCTCGACTCGGCACCGGTGGGCGCGACGGTGATGAGGGTGTTCACGGCCCGAGAGCCTAGGGGCCGACGACGACCTCTTGGGCCGCGGCGATGCCGCCCGCGAGCAATGCCGCGTCGACCGCCGTGTTGCGCTTCACCAGCGCCAGGGCGATCGGTCCGAGCTCGTGGTGCCGAGCCACGGACGTGACGAACCCGATCGGCCGACCGTCGAGCATGACATCCGCGCCCCGGTCCGGCAGGACGTGCCCCGAACCGTCCAGATGAAGGAACACCAGCCGCCGCGGCGGCCGCCCGAGGTTGTGCACGCGCGCCACGGTCTCCTGCCCGCGGTAGCACCCCTTGTGCAGGTGCACGGCGGTCCGCAGCCAGTCGACCTCGTGCACGATGGTGCGGTGGTCGGTCTCGAACCCGAGCCGCGGCCGCCACGCCGCCACCCGCAGCGCCTCCGCCGCCCAGACTCCGGCCAGTGGCCGATCGCCAACGGCCGCAACGAGATCCGCCCGCGGCACGATCACCTCACGCCAGTGCCGCGTCGTACCGGGATGCCCAGCGACCGGCCCGTATGCGGCGGTGTCGCCGACGAGGTCCGGCCAGGGGTCCCGCCAGGCCAGCGGCTCACCGGGCGCCGACTCGGCGGCGTGCGGCTCGCCGAGAACGGCGTGGTCGGCGGTCACGTCGGCCACCTCGACCCGGAGCATGAACCGCATCGAGTCCAGCCAGGCGAGGAGCGCGGGACCGGTGCCGGGCTCAGCGGTGATCCACGTGGTGGACCCGTCGTCCACGATGTGGAGCGCGTGCTCGACGTGGCCCTTGGGCGACAACACCAGCGTCTCGACGGACGTCCTCGGGGCCAGACCCGTCAGCGACTGCGTGGTCATCGAGTGCAGCCACGACAACCGGTCGGGACCTGCGACGGTGAGGACCGCGCGGTTCGACAGGTCGACGACGGCCAGGCCCTCTTGGAGGAGGCGCTGCTCGCGCAGCGGGTCGCCGTAGTGGGCCGCGACCCCCGCGTCGAGGCCCTCGGCCCCAACCGCTCCCGGCGCCGAGAGCAGCGGCGAGATCACGACGTCGACCGGCGCGGCTGGCATACCGGTCATGGCGTTGCCTCCGGGTGCCGACCGCGCTGCTTGTGCTGACAGTCGGCGCACCAGCCGTGTATCGCCAGATGGGTCACGTCAGCGTCAAAGCCCGTGGCCTCGCGGACATTCCCGGCGAACTCGGCGGCCATGGAGATCGGCGCCTCGGACACCGCCCCGCAGCTCAGGCAGACCAGGTGGATGTGGGTGGCGTGGTCGGCCAGGTGGTAGGTCGGCGCCCGGTGGTCGAGATGGGTGTGCGAGACGATCCCGAGCTCCTCGAGGGCGTCCAGACCGCGGTAGATCGTCGAGAGGGGCAGGGCCGGT
>DATLQE010000006.1:0-4268 GCA_035535335.1 Lapillicoccus sp.
CGCCTTGTCCAGCGCCTCGTGCCACCACACGTCGCGGTCGCTCCACTCGACGTCCTGGCCGGTCCGCTTGACGACGAGGACGTTCTCGACCGTCGTCTCACCCTTGGCGAGCGCCGCGTCGACCGCCGGCTTGAGCGCCGCGGGCGCCCCTCTTCGGTACCCGCCGTCCGACGTGATGACAAGCTTGCACTTGGCGTCCTTGATGCGCGTGAACAGCGCTTCCGACGAGAACCCTCCGAACACGACCGAATGCGGTGCGCCGATCCGTGCACACGCCAGCATGGCGACGGCCGCCTCCGGGATCATCGGCAGATAGATCGCCACGGTGTCGCCCTTGCCGATCCCGAGGTCCTGCAACGCATTCGCGGCCTTCTGCACCTCCTGGTGGAGCTCCGCGTAGGTGATGTCCCTGGTGTCGCCGTCGGGCTCGCCGACGAAGTGGATCGCCACCTTGTCACCGTTGCCGGCCTCCACGTGCCGGTCGACGCAGTTGTATGCGGCGTTGAGCTCGCCATCCGCGAACCACTTCGCGAACGGGGCCCTGCTCCAGTCGAGGACCTCGGTGAAGTCCTTGCTCCAGCTCAGCCGAGTGCGGGCCTGCTCGGCCCAAAAGCCCTCGTGATCGGCCTCGGCCTTGGCGTACAAGTCCTCGGTGCCGTTCGCCCGGTCGGTGAACTCCGCGTCCGGCGGGAACGAGCGGTCCTCGTGTCCGAGGTTCTCGAGGGTCTGGTGCGACGTCTCGCTCGACATGGCATCCTCCTGCGACGGTGCTGGGGCTGACGCTGGTATGCGTGGGCGCGCACGCCTCACCTGCCAACCTACTCAACGGGTATGCGCGTGGCTCGACAAGGGGGCGGTCACCCCGACCCGTCGGGCGGGCGATCCCTGAGGCGAGCGGCGCAGCAAACGGCAGGTAGCACCAGGTGAACAGTGGCTGAACACGTGGCCCCGAGCCTGTCGGAGAAGCGCTGGGCGTCAGCAGACTCGCGCTATGACGACCGCAACCGTTCTCCTCGCGCTCGTCGTGGTGGTGGCGCTCGCCTTCGACTTCACGAACGGCTTCCACGACACCGGCAACGCCATGGCAACCTCCATCGCCACCGGCGCGCTGCAGCCCAAGGTGGCCGTCACTCTTGCGGCGGTCCTCAACCTCGTCGGCGCCTTCCTCTCGGTCGAGGTCGCCCTCACCGTGACCAACGCCGTGATCAACATCCAGAACAGCAAGGGGGCTCCCAACCCCGAGCTTGTCGCTGATGGCGGATACGCCCTGCTTCTGATCATCCTGGCCGGACTGGTCGGCGGGATCGTCTGGAACGTCCTGACCTGGCTACTCGGACTCCCCTCGTCCTCATCTCACGCCCTCTTCGGCGGGCTGATCGGGTCGGCAATCGCCGCACTGGGGATGAGCGGCGTCAAGTGGACCGGGGACGGCAGCAAGCTCGACGGTGTCCTCGGCAAGGTGGTGCTCCCGGCGGTCGCGTCCCCGGTCATCGCCGGGCTCGTGGCCGCGTTGGGAACCTGGTTCATCTTCCGGGTCATCGCCGGAGTGGCCGAGCGCTTCACCGACCAGGGCTTCCGCTGGGGCCAGATCGGCAGCGCCTCGCTGGTCTCGCTGGCCCACGGCACCAACGACGCCCAAAAGACGATGGGCGTGATCACCCTGGCCCTCATCGCCGCGGGACAGTGGACGGACACCACCTCGGTGCCGCTGTGGGTCAAGGTGTCCTGCGCGTTCGCCATCGCCCTCGGGACGTACGTCGGCGGGTGGCGCGTCATCCGCACGCTCGGCAAGGGACTGGTCGAGATCTCGCCGCCTCAGGGCATGGCCGCCGAGAGCGCGTCGGCCGCGGTGATCCTCACGTCGAGCCACCTCGGGTTCGCGTTGTCCACCACGCACGTCGCGACCGGGTCGATCCTCGGCAGCGGCGTGGGCAAGCCGGGCGCCCACGTCCGGTGGCACATCGCCGGCCGGATGGTCACGGCGTGGGTCATCACTCTCGCCGGCCGCGGGTCTCGTCGGTGCGGTGATGTGGTACATCGGACACCTGCTCGGCGGCCTGGCCGGCCCGGTCGTCGTCGTGCTCATCCTCATGGCCCTGTCGACGTTCATGTGGGTGCGCTCGCGGCGCCAGCCCATCAACGCCGGCAACGTCAACGACGAGTGGCAGCCCACCGTGCAGGCCGCGGAGATGGAGCGCGTCTCATGAACAACGTCACCCTCGCCCTCGACGACGCCTGGAAGGTCCTCGTCACCAGCCTGCTCCTCGGCGCCGGGCTGCCGATCATCTTCGCCCTGGGCGTGCGCGCCCGCGCCTTCGCCGCCGGCGGGGACGCCGAGGTCGACGGCGGCCGCCCACGGCCGGTCGGCAACGTACTGGCCCTCGTGTGCTTCGTCCTGGTCCTGCTCGGGATCGCGCTCGGCATCACCATCGTCGTCGCGTCCGGGTTAGGCAAGGCTGTGTCGTTCCAGCACGTCTACCCGACCATCGTCAGCAAGTAAGGACGGCCCTGTGGCACTGAACGCGCGCCTTCGTGGAGTCATGGACTGGCTGCTCGAGGGCTACCCCGCGGGCGTACCCCCGAAGGACTACATCCCGCTGGTCGCCCTCCTGCGGCGACGCCTCGGCGACGACGAGATCCGCCAGATCGCCGACGAGATCGCCGCGCTGGGTTACGAGCCGGGCGAGACCCCGAGCGACATCGGGGTGAGCATGACCAAGCTCACCGACGCCCTGCCGACGTCCGACGAGATCGCCCGGGTGGAGCACCATCTGATGCGGTATCACGACTGGCCGCTCGAGGCGTCCTAGACATCACCGCCGTCGAACGACCGGAAGGCCGGGCCCCGTGAAGGACCCGGCCTTCCGCATACCTGGTATGCGCGTCAACTCACCGCGTCGAGAGCGTCGACGATGCCCTCGCCGTAGTAGCTGTTGTTCCCGAGCGGGCCGACACAGGGCACACCGTTGGTCGTCCCGGCCGGGGCCGTCGGCGGGACCGGCTCCGCGGCCGCGCAGGCGTGGTCGTCCGCCTGGGCCCGGATCTTGGCCAGCATCTGGGCCGGCGTCCAGTCGGGGTGGACCGACTTCATCAGTGCCAGCACGCCGGCGACGTGCGGGGACGCCATCGAGGTGCCGCTTTTGAGGCCGTAACCGTTGTTCGCGACAATCGTCGAGAGGATCGAGCGGCCGGGGGCCGCAACGTCGACGACGCCGAGACCGCGGTTCGAGAAGTAGGCCAGGGCGCCCGTGCGGGTCACCGCGGACACCGTGACGACACCGTCGAGCTCGGCCGGGATGTCCTCGCATCCGCTGTTGATGGTGCGGACCACCGGAGTGCTGTCGTCCGGTGACGTGGCGTCGGTCGTGTTGTTGGCCAGGTCCTGCGTGTCGTTGCCGGCGGACCCCGCGTGCACGACGCCCTGCTTGGTCGACCACGCGACCGCCCGGCGCACGGCCTCCTTGGCGGCGTACTGGTCGGGCTGGTCCTCGCAGTAGTACTGGAAGGGGTCCACGTAGTAGCTGCTGTTCGTCACGTCCATGTGCTTCATGCCGGCCCAGACGAAGCCGCAGACGGCGTACTCGGGGTAGATGAACCCGGCGTCGTTGACCACCTTGACGGCCGCCATCCGCACGTTCGGCGCCACACCCACGATGCCGACGCCGTTGCGGGCCGCCGCGATCGTGCCCGCCACGTGCGTGCCGTGGTCACTGGTGGTGGGGTACCACCCTCCTTCGGAGGTGTCCGGCCGGCCGGCTTCGCTGCAGTTGACCGAGTCGGCGACGTCGATGTTGGCCGCGAGGTCCGGGTGGTCCGGGTCGATGCCGCTGTCGAGGACGCCGACGAGGACGTTGCGCGAGCCGTCGGTGATCTTGTGGGCCTGGTCGGCCTTGATCATCGTCATGTCCCACTGCTCCGACTCGCGCGGGTCGGTCGCGGTCGCGGGGCTCTCCACGCCAGGCAGGTCGCCGTTGAAGGACTTCTTGGCGCCCTTCTTGTAGTCGGCGGCTCCGCGCCCCCACGTGGCGCCAAGGGCGTCGGGGGTGCCTTCGCTCACCGAGACGGTGCGGGTGGCGCCCACGGACTCGAGGGCGTTCCCGGCGGCGGCCGACACGTTCGTGCGGAATGCCGCGCGGTCCGAGTGGGCGACGACGACGCCGATCTCGGGCCAGCTCTGGACGACGACGCCCCCAGCGGCCACAACGGCCCTCTCGACGAGGCGGGTCTGGCCGGGGTTGGCGGCCTTGGCGTTGACGATGTAGCTCATG
>DATLQE010000007.1:0-9334 GCA_035535335.1 Lapillicoccus sp.
GGTCGACACCGTCAAGCCCACCCTTAACGCGGTCTGGGGTGTCGCCAACGGGGCGTTCGACCTCCCGCAGTTCGCCGCCGAGGCGGGCAAAGCCGGTGAGGGCTTCTTCGACGCCAACTACCACCTGAACGGCAAGAACCCCCAGACGCAGGCGCTGATGAAGACCTACCAGGACAAGTACAACGACCAGATCCGCACCGGAGCGGTGCTGTCCTACGATGCGGTCCGGGTCATCGCGGACTCCCTCAACCGGGCCAAGAGCGCCGACCCCACGACGCTGCGGGGCGCCATCGCGCAGACCAACCTGGAGTCGCTGGTCGCCCAGAAGGGGCCGATCACGTTCAGCAGCACCGGTGAGAACCAGGGTGCGGCACCCATCCTCATGCAGGTCCAGGGCGGCAAGGTCGTGCAGACCTATCCCCAGGACTTCGCCGAGACCCAGTACCGCTACCCGGCCACGACCGGCCAGTGAGCCGGCCCGAGGGTTCCGGACCCCCTGACGCCGGCACGGCGTCGGTCGAAGAGCTGGGTGACTCCACAGCGGAGTCACCCAGCTCCGCACCGTCAACGACCCGGCGTCGACCCACCTGGGCGCTGCCCGCCATCGCCGTCGGCGTGGTGGCCGCGGCGGTACTGCTGGCATACCTGCGGTCCGGGAGCACCGAGGTCGTCGGCCAGGCCGTCGTCACCGGCATCCTCGTGGGAGGGGTTTACGGGCTGGTTGCCATGGGTCTGACCCTGATCTTCGGCGTCCTCGACATCGTCAACTTCGCCCACGGGGCGTTCCTGACCGTGGCGCTCTACATCACGGTGATCATCGTCAACCGGTTCGGGGTGTACCCCATGTTTGCGCTCGTCGTGGCGGTGCCGGTGATGTTCCTGCTCGGGGCGGCGATCCAGCGCTTCGTGCTCGCGGGCGCCATCGGCAAGCCGCTAGAGAACCAGCTCCTCATCACCCTGGGCCTCGCGCTGCTCATCGACAACCTCCTGCTGCTGTTCTTCGGCCCGAACCCGCAGTCGGTCAAGCTCCCCGGCGACACTGCTGTGCCGATCTTGGGGGCCGTCACCACCGTCTCGCGCCTGCTGGCCTTCGGCGTGGCCCTGGTCCTCGCGGCGCTGCTGTACGTCCTCCTGCGCCGCACTCGTTTGGGCACGGCGATCCGGGCGGTCGCCGCCAATGACTCCGGCGCCCAGTTGGTGGGCATCGACACGCGCCGCATCTACATGACGACCTTCGCGATCGGCACCGCCTGCGCCGGTGCCGCCGGTGTGCTCGTGGCCCCGCTGGTGACCATCGAGCCGACCACCGGCGAGCTGTTCAACATCATCGCGTTCGTCGTCGTGGTGCTCGGTGGCATGGGCAATGTCGTCGGCGCGCTCGTCGGTGGCGTGCTGATCGGCCTCACCGAGCAGCTCGGCGCACTGCTGCTCCCCGGTCAGAGTCCCCTGCTTTCGATCTTCCTTGTCTTCATCCTCGTGCTTCTCTTCCGCCCGCAAGGCCTCTTCGGGAGGACGTCGTGAGCGCCGCCACCCAGGAGCGCTCGACCGAGGAAGCTGTCCTTCCGCGGCCGGCCTGGGGCCGCCACCTGATCGTCCTCGCGGTGCTCACCGTCCTGCTGATACCGCTCCCGCTCATCCTGCCCCCGGCCACGCAAGCCGTGGCCGTGCGGGTGCTGATCTTCGCGATCATGGCGGTCGGCTGGAACATCATGAGCGGCTTCGGGGGCATGTTCAGCTTCGGCCACGCCGCGTACTTCGGGCTGGGCGCATACACGAGTGTGTGGCTGCTCGTGAACCATGGCGTCTCCCCCTGGATCGGCATGGTCGCGGGGATGGTCGTCGCCGCGCTGTTCGGCGTGGTGGTGGGGTTCCTCGCGCTGCGCTACCGGCTCAAGGGCGCGTACTTCGCGCTGTCGACCTTCGCTTTCGCGGAGATGCTGCGACTGCTGGCCATCAACAGTGACTTCGTCAACCGGGCGGTCGGGTACAACGTCCCGCTCCGCCGCGAGTTCTCGTTGGCCTTCATGCAGTTCGCGCCAGGCGCCCCGGAGTACTTCTGGATCGCGCTCTTTCTCACCGTCGTGGCCATCGCCGTGAGCATCCTCTTCCTGCGCTCGAAGCTCGGCCGGTTCACCATCGCCGTCCGAGACGACGAGGAGGCCGCCGCCGCAGTCGGGGTGCCGGTCATGCGCACGAAGATCCTCACCATCGCGCTCTCCGCGGCGATCACCTCCGTCGCCGGCGCGTTCTACACGCAGTACTACTTCTTCATCGACCCCGAGGGCGCATTCGGTCCCAGCGTCTCGATCCAGGCGATCCTGCCTGCGGTCATCGGCGGGGTCGGCACCATCTGGGGTCCGGCGATCGGCGCGCTGGTCCTCGGGCCCCTCAACGACATCACCGCCACGTTGCTGCGCAACCCGCCCGAGGCGCTGAGCTTCCTTCAGGGCCGGGCCGGCCTCGACGTGATCGTCTACGCGTTGCTGCTCATCCTCATCGTCCTGCTCCTGCCCCAGGGTGTGTACGGAGCGATCAGGGAGCGGGTGCGGCGCCGATGAGCCTGTTGAGCGTCGAGCACGTCAGCCGATCCTTCCGCGGCCTGAAGGCCGTGGACGACGTCTCGTTCACCGTCGAGGAAGGCCACATCCAGGGCATCATCGGGCCCAACGGCGCCGGCAAGACGACCCTGTTCAACCTCGTGGCCGGTGCGATCCGGCCGGACACCGGCACGGTCCACCTGGACGGCCGCGACATCACCGGGTTCGCTCCGCACCGGGTATCCCGGGCCGGTATGTCGCGCACGTTCCAGCTGATGAGGCCGTTCGGATCGGTGAGCGTGCTCGAGAACGTCGCGGTCGCCGCGATGGCGGCCGGTACGAGCCGGCACGACGCCGACCGCCTCGCCGCGGACGTGGTCGAGCGGGTCGGCATCTCGAAGTGGCGAGACGCACAGAGCAGCAGCCTTCCGACCGCCGGTCTCAAGCGGCTGGAGCTGGCGCGCGCGCTGGCTTGTCGGCCGCGAGTTCTCCTCCTCGATGAGGTGCTCGCCGGCCTGGTCCCCTCCGAACGCACTCCCGTGATGGAGCTGCTCGAGGCGCTGCGCCGGGAGGACGGGGTCACCCTCGTGTTCGTCGAGCACATCATGACGGCGGTGATGCGGCTGTCGGACTCGGTGCTCGTCCTCGACCAGGGCCGCGTGCTGACCTCTGGCAGCCCGCAGGAGGTCACGAGTGACCCGCGCGTCATCGAAGCCTACCTCGGAGAGGAGCCGACCGATGCTGCGTCTTGAGTCGGTATGCGCGGGGTACCACGGTCTGCAGATCCTCCACGAGATCGACCTCGAGGTGAACGAGAAGGAGATCGTCGCTCTGGTGGGTGCCAACGGCGCCGGCAAGACGACCACCCTCCGAGCCTGCTCCGGGGTGATCAGGCCGACCTCCGGGCGGATCTTCTTCGACGACCAGCCCATCGACACCGTGCGGACCGCCGAGCTGGTCGGCCGGGGGCTGGTCCACGTCCCCGAGGACCGGGCGCTCTTCGGGCCGCTCACCATCGAGGAGAACCTCCGCATGGGCGCGTGGACGCGCCGCGACACCCCGGTCGGAGACTCCCTCTCCGAGGTGTTCGACCTCTTCCCGGTTCTCGCGGAGCGGCGTCGGCAGGCCGCGGAGACCCTGAGCGGGGGTCAGCAGCAGATGCTGACCATCGGGCGCGCGCTCATGGCCAAGCCGCGGCTGCTCATGCTCGACGAGCCCTCGACCGGTCTCTCCCCCAAGCTCACTTGGGCCGTTCTCGAGGCGATCGAGGTCATCCGCGACCGAGGGGTCGCGGTGCTGCTCGTCGAACAGAACGCCGCACAGGCCCTGCGGATGTCCGACCGCGCCTACGTCATGGAGAGCGGCAGCGTCGTCTTGTCGGGCGCGGGCCGCGAGCTGGCCGAGGACGACCGGGTCCGTGCCGCATACCTGGGCCTCTAAACGATGAGCCAGACCGAGGTACGGGAGGCGACGGGTGCGCTGGGGGCGTGGGCGTCAGGGCTGCACTGGGCAGACGTCGATGCGCCGGTCCGGGAGCGACTGACGCTGGTGCTGCTCGACTCCCTCGGGGTGACGGTCGTGGGGTCCAGACTGCCGGAGCAGACGGCTCTGGTCGACGCGTGGCGGCCGGTGGCCGGACCGGCTCCGCTCGTCGGGTCAGGGCGGACGACCACCGTGGAGGCCGCCGCCTGGCTCAACGCGACGGCCATGGTCCGCCTCGAGCTGGACGAGGGCAACAAGTTCGCGGCCGGACACCCGGCGGCCCACGGCCTGTGGGCGGTGCTCTCCCTGGCCGCCGATCTCGACAGTACGGGCGCCGACACCGCAGCGGCCCTCCTCGTGGCGTACGAGGTGGCGGCCCGGTTCGGTCGGGCCACGACGCTGCGTCCGGGCGCGCATCCGCACGGGAGCTGGGGGGTGGCCGGCGCGGCTGCGGGCTGCGGTCGGCTGCTGGGCCTGGACCAGGCCGCTCTCGCCGCGGCCATCGACACCGGCGCTGGTATGCCGGTCGCCGGGCACTTCTCGTCGGCCCTTGACGGCAACGAGGTGCGGAACGCCTGGATGGGAGCGAGCAACGTCTCGGGCCTGGCCGCGGCTCGCCTCGCGGCGGCCGGCGGGGCGCAGTGCACGGGCACCGCCGCCCACTCGATCGGCGACCTGCTCGGAACGCTTCAACCGGCTGCCCTCAGCGAGGGGCTCGGGACCCGGTGGGACGTCAGCTCGGGGTACTTCAAGCGGCACGCGGCGTGTTCCTATACCCACCCGGTCGCCGACGTCATTCTCAGGCTGCGCCCCGGTCTTCGCCCTTCCGACGTCCGGTCCGTCGCGGTCGAGACCCACTCTCTCGGGGCCGGTCTGGCGCGGAAGGACTGGACCAGCCGGCTCTCCGCCCTCTTCTCCATCCCGTTCGTGGCGGCCGCCGCGGTGGTGCACGGCCAGGTGGGCCCGAGGGAGTCGTCCCCGGCCGGGCTCGAGGACGAGGCGGTCCGTGACCTCGCCCGGCGGGTGACTGTCCAGGAGTGCGCCGACCTCACCGGCCGGCTGCCCGCCGAGCGCGCTGCCCGGGTGACCATCACCATGCGCGACGGTTCCGAGCACAAGGGAGACGCGCCGAACCCGATCGGCGACGCCGACCATCACCCCCTGAAGGAAGCCGACCTGCTCGGGCTCCTGGAGGGGTGGCTCGAGGATCCCGCCGCTGTGGAGTCGGTCCACCGCGTCGCCACCAGCCTGTTCGACGCCCCTCGCGTCGCGCCGGTGCTGCGGGAGCTCGCCGCATGACCGCCCGAGGAGAAACCATGCACGTCTGGTCCGTGACCCCCATCCACGTCGACCCCGAGGAGCTGGCCCGCCGCCAGGCCCGGTACGACGCGCTGAGCCCGTCGGGTCTGCGCATCGAACTGGTCGACATCGGTGCCGACGCGCCGCGACAGCTGGCCACCGAGCAGGATGTGCGGGACTCCGAGGGTCTCGTGGCCGACGCGCTGCGCAACGCTCCGGACCGGGCTGACGCGGTCATGCCCGACTGCGTCCTGGACCCCGGCGTGGCCGAGCTGTCGACGAAGCTCGACCGTCCCGTCTTCGGGCTGCTCCGCACGTCAACGACGTGGAGCGTGCTGTCCGGTCGACGGTTCGGCGCCGTCACGCGGAATGCCGCGATCGCCGCCGAGGCCGAGCGACTGGTCGACCTCTACGGCTACGGCGCGTCGTTCACCGGCGTCGACGTCCTCGACCTCGACGTCGACGCCATCCACCAGACCGGCCGGTGGGGCGACGCGCTTCGCGGCGCGGTCGAGCGCACCGACCGGGCGGGAGCCGCCGACCTCATCAACGGCTGCAGCGCCGTCGACCTGCCGTCGGACGCCGCCCGGTGGCGGGTGCGGGTCGTCGACCCGACGGCCCTCACTCTGCGCCTCGTCGCCGCGGGCGAGCCGGCATGAGCGCACCGGGGCCTGACCTCGTCATCGCGGGGGCCGGCGGGGGCCTGGCCGCGGCGCTGCGGGCCGCCGAGCTGGGTCTCGACGTGCTCGTCGTCGAGGTGAGCGAGCACTTCCGCCGCGGGAACAACACCTCGATGTCGACGGCCATGGTGCCGGGCGCCGGCACTCGCTTCCAGCGCGCCGAGGGCATCGACGACTCCCCCGACCTGTACCTCGCCGACATCATGGCCAAGACCCACGACGAGGCCGACTCGCAACCGGCCGGTGCCCTGACGCAGGTCAGCGCCCGGCTCGTGGAGTGGCTGGTCGACAGCGTCGGGCTCGACATGCACCTGGTGACGGACTTCCACTATCCCGGCCACTCGGTCGACCGCTGCCACACCATCGAAGGACGGCACGGCACCGTGCTTCTGGACCATCTCGTCCACCGCGTGCGGGACACCGACACCATCGACCTCCTGGTACCGGCACGACTGGTGGACGTCCGCCTCGACGACGCCGGCCGGGTCGCGGCGGCGGTCCTGGAGTCGCCGGACGGCTCCACCGAGGACGTGCCGACCCGAGCCGTGCTCCTCGCCACCAATGGGTACGGCGCCGACCGGGCGCTCGTCGCCGAGCACCTGCCGGAGATCGCCGACGCGGTGTACCACGGCAGCGAGGCGTCCCGGGGTGACGCGCTGCGGATCGGGCAGGCGCTCGGTGCCGACGTCGCCTTCCTCGACGCATACCAGGGCCACGGCGCCCTGGCGCAGCGCACCTCGACCCTCGTCGGGTGGGCCACGATCATGCACGGCGGGATCATCGTCGGCGCCGACGGCCGCCGGTTCGGCAACGAGACATCTGGCTACAGCGAGTACGCCGCCGTCATCGCCGCCCAGCCGGGCGCCGCCGGGTGGATCGTTTTGGACCAGCGGATCCACGACGCCTGCCTGGTGTTCACCGACTTCCGGCAGACCGTTGACGGCGGTGCGCTGGTCTGGGCGGACGACGTTGAGGGGCTGGCCCAGGCCATCGGCCTGCCCCTTGACGCGCTGAGCGAGGAGTTGGACGCCACCGCGGCCCACGCCGCAGACCGCGGCTCCGGTGCCGACCGCTTCGGCCGCACGTCCTTCGAGGCGCCCTTGCAACCGCCCTACGCCGCGGTGAAGGTCGTTCCGGCGCTGTTCCACACGCAGGGCGGCCTCGTCGTCGACGGTTCGGCCCGCGTCCTGCGCGCGGACGGCACGCCGATCGAGGGCCTGTATGCGTCGGGCGGGGCGGCCGCCGGCATCTCCGGGCACGGGGCTGCCGGCTACCTCGCGGGGAACGGGCTGCTCCCGGCACTGGGCCTGGCCTTCCTCGCCGCCGAGGACGCCGCCGGCATACCGGATGAACCGGACGCACCGCCCACCGACACCACCCTTCGACCGCCAACCGTGGAGGCACCCGCATGACCCGTCTGGACACCCTGGTCAAGAACGTGACGGTCGTTCGCCCTGACGCCGGAGCCGACGACGGCGAGCAGCTGGACATCGGCATCACCGACGGGAAGTTCAGCCGACTGGAGGCGAACATCGAGGCTGACGAGGCCGACGTCGTCGTCGACGGTCGTGGGTTGCTGGCCTTCCCCGGCGCCGTCGACGGGCACCAGCACTGGGGCATCTACAACTCGCTCGAGGACGACACCGACACCGAGAGCCGAGCCAGCGCGCAGGGCGGCGTGACCACCGGGATCACCTACATGCGTACGGGCAAGTACTACCTCAACACCGGCGGCCCCTACCGCGAGTTCTTCCCCAAGGTGCTCGCCGCGTCGGAGGGTCGGTCGTTCATCGACTACGCCTTCCACCTGGCCCCGATGTCCCGCGAGCACATCGAGGAGATCCCCTCGATCATCACCGACCTGGGCGTGACGTCGTTCAAGATCTTCATGTTCTACGGGAGCCACGGCCTGCACGGCGCGTCGGCCGACCAGAGCTCCTTCCTGATGATCCCCCCGGACGAGCGCTACGACGTGGCCCACTTCGAGTTCGTCATGCGCGGCATCGCGAAGGCGAGGGCGGAGCGTCCCGAACTGGCCGACCAGATCTCGCTGTCCCTGCACTGCGAGACGGCTGAAATCATGACGGCCTACACAAAGATGGTGCAGGCGGCGGGTTCGCTGTCCGGGCTCGAGGCGTACAGCGCCTCACGTCCGCCGCACTCCGAGGGCTTGGCCGTCACGACGGCGTCCTTTCTCGCGGACGAGACCGGGCTGCCGAACATCAACCTGCTCCACCTGTCGTCGGCCAAGGCGCTGACCGCGGCGATGCGGATGCAGGAGACGTTCCCCCACGTCGACTTCCGGCGGGAAGTGACGATCGGGCACCTGCTGGCCGACATCACGACAGCCCACGGGCTGGGCGGGAAGGTGAACCCCCCGCTTCGACCGCGTGACGACGTCGAGGCGCTGTGGGAGCACATGTTGGCCGGGAACCTCGACTGGGTCGTCAGCGACCACGCGTGCTGCAAGGACGAGCAGAAGTTCGGCGACCCGCGCGACGACATCTTCGCCGCGAAGTCCGGCTTCGGCGGCGCCGAGTACCTCCTGCCGGGCCTGGTCAGCGAGGGGCGCAAGCGGGGGCTCACCTACAAGCGGATCGCCGAGCTGACGTCGTGGGCCCCCGCCCGCCGTTACGGGCTGCCGACCAAGGGCACCATCAGGGTCGGATATGACGCCGACTTATGCCTCGTCGACCCGTCGTCCACGTGGACGGTCCATGCCGAGGATTCGGAGTCCACGCAGGAGTACACGCCGTTCGAGGGTTTCGAGCTGAACGCCCGCGTCACGGACACGTGGGTCCGCGGCCAGCAGGTGCTCGAGAAGGGCGCCATCGTCGGAGCGCCGACCGGCCACTTCCTGCGCCGCGGCCAGCCCTGACCCCGGTCGTGCCCTGAACCACACCGAATTCCGTACCCCCACCGCACGAACCGTTGTCCACAGGGGCGTGTGCTTCGTCCCACTGTCCCCAGGGGGACTCATCGACGGCGCGCGCCTGGCCGATGGCCCACACCCTGGGGATCCATGGCCACACCATCCGCTTCCGCGCGCCGGCGGCGCCTCGTGGCGGCGGAAGCGAGCAAGTACGGCGGCGTGGTGTCTCGATGCATCCTGCGCGAGCTCGGCGTCGACCACCGAGCCGTCGCCCGCGAGGTGGCCGCCGACCGGTGGCGGATGCTCGGCCGTCAGACCGTGGCGACCCATCTCGGAACCCTGCCGATGGAGGCCTACCGGTGGCGGGCGATCTGGGAGGTCGGCCCGGGTGGCCCCGCGCTCGACGGGGTGACGTTATTGCAGGCGCTGGGACTGACTGGGTTCGACGAGGATCGTCTGCACGT
>DATLQE010000008.1:0-8332 GCA_035535335.1 Lapillicoccus sp.
GTCGCGGTCGGGGAACAGGGCCGCACCGTCCGGGTCGTCGGTGGGGATCGCCTCGCGGGCGTACTCGAAGGGATCGAGCTCTGGGTAGACGACCATGAAGTTGTCGTACAGGCCCTTGTGGTTCACGACCGTGCCGGCGCCGCGGAAGTAGTAGTTGCCGAAGATGTGGTCAACGTGGTGCTCGGTGTTGATCAGGTACTGGATCGGGCCGTGTGACTCGACCTCTTTGCGCATGGCGACCGCGCGGGTGGGCAGCTGGGGGGTGTCGATCACAACCGTCCCGGCCGAGGTGATGACGAAGCTGGGGTTGCAGCCTCGGACGGTCGTCTCGGTGTAGACGCGGTCGTTCAGCTGCTGCATCGGTCAGGCCTCCATTGCTTGGTGCGTCAGTCGTGGTCCTCGGGCCGGCGGATCACGAACGACCCGAAGAACTCGATGTGGGCACGCATCTCCTTGCCGGCGAGCTCCGGGTCGCGGGACTGCAGGGCCTGCAGGACGGGCCGGTGCATCTCGGCGATCATGCGAAGATCGGAGTCGGCGCGGATGACGCTGATCAGCGTGCGGGCCTCGACCCGGAGTGACCGCCATACATCGACCAGGACCTGGTTGCCGGATGCTTCGACGATGATCTCGTGGAAGCGGACGTCGTGGAGCAGCTGGGCGTGGAGATTCTGTGCCTCGGCTGCCTGCCGCATGCCGGCGAGCTCGTCGGCGAGCGCGGACAGCTGCTCCTCTGACATCCGGATCGCGGCCTCGCGCCCGGCGACCTCTTCGAGGGCCGCGCGCACCGGGTAGATCTGGCCGAGCTCCTCAGTGGTGACCTTACGGACCCGGGCGCCGCGGTGGGGTTGGGTCTCCACAAAGCGCATCGCCTCCAACTCGCGCAGCGCCTCCCGGACGGGAGCCTGGCTGGTCCCGAACTCGGTGGCGACCTGGCTCTCGACGATGCGCTCGCCGGGACCATAGGTGCCATCAAGGATGCGCTCAACGATGCGATCCTTGATCTCGTCGCGCAGCGTCGTACGGCGGAGGGGCCGATCCACGTGCTCTCCTGTCTGACGATCTATCGCTACTCGTTTATCGATCATATGGCCGATGACCGCTCTGTCAAGCGATTCTCCCTGGATCTGGGGGCTTGACGACATGATACCCAGGTGCTAACTATCGATACTCGCGTATCGATGATCTCTGAGCGGGCGGCCGCCTACAGGGAAAGAGGGGCGAGGCATGAGCGACGACCAGGCGCTGGCGACCTTCTTCGGCGACAAGGAGTTCCCCATCGAGTGGGAGGACGGCCAGCAGGAGCTGTTCTGGGTCCACGACGACTTGCACATCCCGAACCCGGTGTCGCCGATGTATGCCGACATCGGCGGTTGGTGGCTCAACTGCGACTACATGTTCCGGCGCTTCGCTACGCCGTTCGCCTCGGACTGGATCCTCAAGGTCATCAACGGCTACGTGTACACGGCGGCCATTCCGGCTCAGCCCGGGTTGTCGGCCGAGGCCAGTGAGTACGGCGGCCGCTACACCCCCCGTGTCCCGCTCAACTCCGAGGATCCGGCCGAGCTGGGCGGCTACATGGCTTGGACGCTTCCCTACTACGCCGAGCACTTCCTGGAGTGGTGGCGCGGCCGGCTCCGGCCGGAGATGGAGCGCAACTTCGTCCGCTTCGACGAGTACGACTATGACCAGGCCAGCCTGGTCGAGCTCGCGATCCTGCTCGAGGACGCGATCGACATGCATGACCGGCACTGGCAGATCCACTGGGTGCTGAACTTCGCGCAGTTCTCCTCCACCTTGGCGCTCAACGCGGCGATCGCCGCGGCCAAGGGCGAGGGCGAGGGCGACCACTCTGCACTGATGGGACGGCTGCAGAGCTCGACCGAAAACCGTAACTGGGACTCGATCGAGGAACTGTGGAAGATCAAGGAGTGGATCAAGGCCGAGCAGGGCGAGGTCGCCAAGGCCTTCCAGCGCCCGACCGCGGGCGACATCCTGCGCGCCCTCGAGGCGACCGACGCCGGACGGGCGTTCGTGGCCGACAAGATCGTGCCCTACCAAAAGATGTTCGGCTTCAAGTCGATGTGGGCCCACGAGTTCTCCTTCCTGACCTGGCGGGAGAACCCGGCCCCGATCATCGAGGCGATCCGTGGCTACCTGGAGACCGACTACGACTACCCGGCCGAGCTGAAGGCTGTCGCCGACGACCTGGAAGCAGCCAAGGCGGAGGCCCTCGAGGGTGTCGAGCCCGGCAAGGCCCGCGACGAGCTGCAGCAGGCGCTCGACCTGAGCCTGCGGATGAACCCGCTGACCCCCGACCACCACTTCTACATCGACCAGGGGACCAACGCCCGCGTGCGGCTGGTGCTAGTCGCGATCGGCCGAGCGCTGGCCAGGGACGACAAGCTCGACGACCCCGAGGACGTCATGTACCTGCGGTATAACGAGCTGCGCCGTCTCATGGCCGGCAGCAACTCCTTCGACGCCAAAGAACTGGTTTCGGACCGGCGTGACGCCCGTGAGGAGGCCTTCGAGCTGCGACCGCGGGACTGGGTCGGCACAGCCACCAAGGAAGCGGTCGCCTTCCCCTATCTGTCGCTGTGGGCGTTCCCGGAGAAGCTGGAGCGACCGCCTCCCGAAAGCGCCGAGCACGTGCCCGGGCTGGCGGCGTCGTCGGGCGTGGTGGAAGGCACCGCCCGGGTGGTGCTGTCGCCGGAGGAGTTCGATGCGGTCCAGCGCGACGAGATCGTGGTTTGCCGCATGACCAGCCCCGCCTGGGTCGTGCTATTCACCAAGATCTCCGGCCTGGTCACCGACGCCGGCGGCATGGCCTCCCACCCGGCGGTGGTGTCACGCGAGTTCGGCATCCCCGCGGTGGTCGGCACCTCTGACGCGACCCGCCGCATCAAGACCGGCGACCGGGTCAGGGTCAACGGATCCGTCGGCCGGGTCGAGATCCTCGTCTGAGAGGGCAGCATGACTGACGCACCCCTGGTCCTGCCGTTCGACGACCTCCGCTGCCAGCAGGTCGAGCTGACCGGCGGCAAAGGCGCCAGCCTGGCCACCATGACGTCGGAGGATCTGCCGGTGCCGCCCGGCTTTGTCATCACCTCAGCCGCGTTCGAGGCCGCCGTCGATACGGAAGCCTTGCGCGAATCGATGCGCAGGAAGGACGTCCAGACCGCCCGGACGATGGTGGCGGCGGCTGAGCCCCCGAAGGAACTCATCGAGCGTCACTACGGCGAGCTGACCGGCCTGGTCGCCGTGCGCTCGTCGGCGTGCGCGGAAGACTCCGAAGGGGCGAGCTATGCCGGCCAGCAGGAGACGTACCTGAACACCGACGGCCTCGCCGACGTACTGACCAACGTCGTCGGCTGTTGGCTGTCGTTCTTCACCGACCGGGCAGTGTTCTACCGGCAGGAGAAGGGCTCACTCGACGACGTCGCCATGGCGGTCGTCGTCCAGCAGATGGTGGACAGCAACAAGTCCGGAGTGCTGTTCACCGTCGACCCGGTCCATGGCCGCAAGGACCGCATGGTCGTCGAGGCCGCCCCCGGCCTCGGCGAAGCCGTCGTATCCGGCGAGGTCACCCCGGACAACTACACCCTCAGCCGCGACGGGGTGGTGAAGAGGAGCAAGGTCGTCGGGGCGGAGCGGGTCCTCGACGACAACGAGTGCGCCGCACTGGCCAGCCTGGGACGGCGCCTGGCCGACCTGCACGGGGCCCCGCAGGACATCGAGTGGGCGTTCGACGCCGACGGCCAGCTCTTCTTGCTGCAGTCACGTCCCATCACCACGATCTGAGGACCGCCTCGTGACCTGGATGGCGCCCCGCACCGTGACGGAGGCGGTCGAGCTCAAGGCCGAGCACCCCGACGCGACCCTCGTCGCCGGCGGCACCTTCGTCGGCATCCTCACCCGTCAAGGGCTGCTCGCCAGCGACGACTGGATCTCCCTGCAAAACGTGCGCGAGTTGCGGGAGCTGTCCACCAGCTCCGACCTGGCCCTGGGAGCGATGGTGACGCACCGGCGCATCGAGCTGGACCCGGACATCGCCGCCGGCTGGCCCGGCGTGCGATCGGTGTTCGCCGTCGTCGCCAGCCCCCGGGTGCGCAACGCCGCCACCATCGGCGGCGTCCTGGGCGACGCCGACTACGCCTCCGACCCACCGGCCATGCTGGTCGCGCTCGACGCCTGGGTGGAGGCGCTCAGTGTGCGCGGCCTTCGCCGCATTCCCGTCGCCGACCTCATCCTCGGCCACTACCAGACCAGCCTGGAAGAGGACGAGCTCATCACAAGGGTCCTTGTGCCCCGGGGCCGTTACCACGTCACTTACCGCAAGCTGCGCACCCGCAGCCGGGAGGATCGGCCCAGCGTCGCTGTGGCCGCCTCCTTCCACGACGGCCGTGTCTCGGTGGTCGTCGGCGCGGTCGCCGACCGCCCCCAGGTCTTCCCCGACCTCTGCGCGACATGGGTTCCCGGAGACGGTGCCAGTGCACGCGAGATCGCGACCGGCTACGCCGACCGCATCCAACCAATCAGCGACAACCGCGGCTCGGCGACGTACCGAACCCGGATGATTGCCGTGGAGGTCCGCCGCGCCCTGGACACGCTCACCCCCGCCGTGCTCACACCACCGGCGGCCAGGACATGACCGATCCTCGCATCCGCGCGTCCATCCGCTACCCCAACGACCTCACCGTCCCCGGGATGTGGCACGCACGGCTGGTGCGGTCCCCACATGCCTCGGCCCGCGTTATCAGCATCGACACCTCCTTCGTACCCGAGGCTGTCCTTGTCCTGACCCCTTCGGACGTCGAGCCGCTTGGCCGCTACGGCTGCCAGATCTCCGACCAGTACGTGCTGGCCGGGGTGGCCCGGCACGTCGGCGACCCGGTCGTCGCCGTCGCTGCCGCCGACGAGGCCACGGCCCGTGAGGCCGCCAACCTCATCGAGGTCAGCTACGAGAAGCTGCCCGCGATCTTCGACGAACGCGACGCCCTCCGCGCCGGCGCCCCGCTGGTGCACGACAGCCACGCCGTCTCCGACAGCGACTCCGCCTACTTCGGCCTACGACCGCTCGCCGACACCAACGTGTGCCACCGCTTCCGCATCCGCACCGCCGATCTGCCGCAGGGAGAGCCGTACACCGCCGACCCGGAATCCGACGACCACGCCGAGGGGTTCGATGCCGCCCAGGTGATCGTCGACGAGACCTTCCACATGCCGGCCGTGCAGCATGTCGCGATGGAACCGCACGCCTGCATCGCCAGCTGGCACGACGGCAAGCTCGAGGTCACCACCGGGACCCAGACCCCCTTCAACATGCGCCAGGACCTGGCCGGCCTCTTCGGCCTGCCCGACACCGACGTCCGCATCATCTGCCCGCCCATGGGTGGATCGTTCGGCGGCAAGACCTTCGTGCGAACCGAGGCCATCGCCGCTGCGCTCGCCCAGCACCTCGATCGACCGGTACGGCTCGCCCTCGATCGTGACGAGGAGTTCGTCACCCTCACCCGCCACGCCGCCACCGTCCGGATCCGGCTCGGGGCCACCCGCGACGGCCGGTTCGTGGCCAAGCGCATCTGGTGCTGGGTCAACACCGGCGCCTACGCCGACTGCGGCCCAGGGGTCGCGATGAAGATGGGCTATGCCGGCGTCGGTCCCTACCGGTTCGACCACGTCGCCGTCGACTCCTACTGCATCTACACCAACCTTCCGCCGGCGGGCGCCTTCCGCGGCTATGGCGCCGCCCAGTCGGTGTGGGCATCCGAACGCGTCACCGATCTGATGGCCGCTGAGGTTGGCATCGACCCGGTCGAGCTGCGCCGCCAGAACCTGCTCGTCGACGGGGACGTCTTCTGCACGGGCGAGACCATGCATGACGTCCATTTCGAGGAGCTCCTCGAGGACGCCGCCCGAGCCGTCGACTGGCAGCCCGGTGGTGACAACCGCGGCAAGGGTGTTGCCGTGATGCTCAAAGGGATGCAGACGCCCAGCAAGGCCGAGGTCGGTATCCGCCGCCTCGATGACGGCCACTACGAGGTGCTCAGCGGCACCACCGAGATGGGACAGGGCTCGGCCAAGGCGATCGCGCAGCTGGCCGCGGATCTGCTCGGCGTCGACGCCGACCAGGTGGAGGTCCCGCCGCCCGACACCGACCGGGTGCCGTACGACACCCGCACGACCTCCAGCCGATCGACCCACATGATGGGCCGTGCCCTTGAGACGGCGGTCGAGGACCTCAAGAACAGCGGCAGCGACTACGGGCACGGCCGCATCGCCAACGATGGCGGCCTGGACGTGGACACCGGCCAAGGGATCGCGTCCTCACACTGGCACCAGGGCGCTGCGGCGGCCGCGGTCGAGGTCGACGACGAGACCGGTGTCCTGACGCTGCGCTCGGTGCACGCCTCCTCGTATGCCGGCCGGGTCGTCAACCGGGCAGCGGCCGAGTTGCAGCAGGAGGGCTCGATGATCATGGCCATCGGGACCACCCTGTTCGAGGAGCTGACGTTCGACCAGGGACAGGTCGTCGGACCGAACCTGTCCGACTACAACATCCCGTCTGCCCTGGACTGTGCCGCCGTGAGCCAGACGATCCTGGAGATCGAGGGCGCCGAGGTCCACGGGCTGGGCGAGACAGCACTGCCACCGGTCCCACCGGCGATCGGGAATGCGCTCGCCACCCTTGGCTTCCGACCCACCGAACTGCCACTGACACCTGAACGGGTCCTTGGATGTGCGGAGGGACCGTCGTGAACGTCGTGCTGCAGGTCAACGGGGTCGCCGTCGAACTCGACGTCGAACCGGGCGTCATGTTGCTCGAGGTGCTGCGCGACCAACTCGGCCTGCTCGGCGCGCGAGGCACCTGCGGTGTCGGGCTCTGCGGGGCGTGCACCGTGCTGCTCGACGGGCAGCCTATCTCGTCGTGCATCCTGCTCGCTCCACTCACGCAGGGCCACGCACTCACCACCGTCGAGGGCTTGGCCGACGACGACCCGATCGTGCAGGCCTTCGACCGCCACCACGCCTTCCAGTGCGGCTATTGCATCCCGGGCATGGTCCTCACGGCCAAGTCCTTCCTGACCGAATGCGCGCAGGCCAAGCGGTGTCCGTCCCGGGAGCAGATCGCCGAGTCCCTCGGCGGCAACCTGTGCCGCTGCGGCTGCTACGTGAAGATCATCGACGCAGTCCAGGAGGTGGGATCGTGAAGTATGTGACCTACCAGGCTGGCGGCGACCCGCGCGTCGGGCGCCTCGACGGCACCACGATCGTCGACGTCGGCTTCGCGGGCGACATGACGGCATTCATCGAAGCCGGCGCGCCGACCGGCGCGGAGCGGCCCGTGGCGGACGCCAGGCTGCTCGCCCCGATCAAGCCCCGCTCGCTGCGGGACTTCCTGGCCTTCGAGGGGCACCTGAAGAACGCCTTCAAGAACCTCGGCCGTGAGATCCCCGCCGAGTGGTACGAGGTGCCGGCGTTCTATCGCAGCGTCGGTGAGACCGTCGTGGGACCGGAGGTCGAGCTCCCCTGGCCGTCCTACACCCGGCAACTCGACCACGAGCTCGAGCTGGCCGCCGTCATTGGCCGCCCCTGCCGCGACGTCAGCGCCGCCGACGCCCTCGATTATGTCTTCGGCTTCACGATCTGGAACGACATGTCCGCCCGCGACGTCCAGCGCCGGGAACTGCCGATCGGCATGGGCCCGGCCAAGGCCAAGGAATGGGACGGGTCCAACGTCCTCGGTCCCTGCATCGTGACCACCGACGAGATCGATCTGGCTACCCTCCAACTCGAGGTGCGCATCAACGGCGAGCGGTGGGGCGGCGACACCACCGCCAACATGCACCACAGCTTCGGTGACCTGATCGCCTACGCGGCCCAGGACCAGACACTGCTCCCCGGCGACGTGCTCGGCTCTGGCACCGCCACCGGCGGCTCCGGGCTCGAGCTGGACCGCTGGCTGCGACCCGGTGACGTCATCGAGATGGAGGCCGGCCCGATCGGCATCCTCCGCAACACCGTCGGCGCACCTACCACCCGGAAGGACACCTGAGATGGCATTCGTCGTCGCTGCGACCTGGAAGGCCAAGCCCGGAGAGGCCGACCGCATCACCGAGGTCATCAAGATCATGACCCCGCTCTCGCGCCAGGAGCCGGGCAACCTCTACTACCAGGCGCAGGTCTCGCCCGACGATCCCGAGACGTTCTTCCTCTACGAGCAGTACTCCGACGCCCAGGCCTACGAGGACCACAAGAACTCCGAGCACTTCCAAAAGCACGTGTTCGGGTACGCGATCGAGTACCTCGCCGAACGCAGCGTCAAGAC
>DATLQE010000009.1:0-8814 GCA_035535335.1 Lapillicoccus sp.
GGCGGCGAGGGCGCCGACCCCGCCGAGGAGGCCCAGGGCCCGGCGCCGGTTCATCGTGCCCAGGTCGAAGAGCAGACCGCGGTCATGGTCCTCCCCGACTTCGTCGTGGGCCCGGATGTCGGGGCCGTGGCCGTCGATCCAATCGGCCTCGGGCCGGGACACGGCGTCGGTGAGGGCGGCGTGGCGGTCGGCGCGGTCGTCGGTGCGTCTCGTCGTCATGGGAAGAGCGTCGTGCGGTCGGCCATGCGAGTCCTCTGCGGTTCCTGTGCGGTTCGTGTGAGGACTCAGCCCGAAACGAGGCGGTATGCGTCGCGCAGCATCTCGTCCGGCGGCCCTTCCAGCCGGACCGGCTTGGCGACGTCGTCGAGGACGACGAACCGCAGCCGCGACCCGCGCGACTTCTTGTCGCGGCGCATCGCCGCCAGCAGCTCGTCCCATCGGTCCGGGCTATACGACACCGGCAGCCCGAGGCTGGTCAGAACCGACCGGTGGCGCTCCACGACGTCGTCGGCGAGGTGACCGGAGAGCCGGCCGAGCTCCGCCGCATACGCCATGCCGACGCTGACCGCCTCGCCGTGCCGCCAGCGGTACCCCTCGACCTGCTCGATCGCGTGCCCGAAGGTGTGTCCGTAGTTGAGCACCTCGCGCAGTGCCGCCTCGCGCAGGTCGGCGGTGACGACGTCGGCCTTGACCTGGATGGCCCGCTCGACGAGCTGGCGCACGAACGGTCCCTCGACGTCGACGGCGGCGGCCGGGTCGGCCTCGACGAGCTCGAGGATGCGCGGGTCGGCGATGAACCCGCACTTGACGACCTCGGCCATGCCGGCGACGAGGTCGGGACGGGGCAGCGTCGACAGGGCGTCGAGGTCGCAGAGCACGCCGGCCGGCGGATGGAAGGCGCCGACGAGGTTCTTGCCCTCGGTCGTGTTGATGCCGGTCTTCCCGCCCACCGCCGCGTCGACCATGCCGAGCAGCGTCGTCGGTATCTGGACGACCCGGACCCCGCGCAGCCACGTCGCCGCGACGAACCCCGCCAGGTCGGTCACGGTGCCGCCGCCGACGCCCACGACGGCGTCGGTCCGGGTGAACCCCGCTTGGCCGAGGGCGGCCCACAGCTCGGCCGCGACGGGGGCACTCTTGGCCTCCTCGGAGTCCGGCACCACGGCGAGGTAGGGGTCGAGACCGGCTCCGCGAGCGGCCTCGGCGAGACGCTGGGCCCAGACCGCCAGCGTCGGCGGATGGACGACCAGGACCCGCTGGACCGTGTCCCCGAGCAGCGGCAGGACGGCGTCGACCACCCCGTGGCCGACGACCACCTCGTAGGCCTCGACGCCGGTGCCGACGGGGATGCTCGTCAGCGGGCCGTTCACCGTCCGACCTCGCGACCGGGTCTCAGGACCGCGAGCCGGCCGGCCACCTCGGCGGCGACCTCCTCCGGGGTCCGGCCCGCGGTGTCGGCCCGTAGCGTGGCCACGGCCTCGTAGGTCGGGCGACGGACGTTCATCATGGCCACCCACGACGCCCGCGGGTTGACGGCGAGGAGTGGCCGGGACTGGTCGAACCCGATCCGCTTGGACGCGTCGGCGATGCCCACGTCGAGGAAGACCACGGTGTGGCCCGCGAGGAGCTCCGCCGCGCCCGGCTGGACGGGCGCCCCGCCGCCGAGGGCCACGACGCCGCGCTCCTCGGCCAGGGCGCGGGTCATCTCGACGCGCTCCAGCGCCCGGAAGGCCGCCTCCCCGTCCTCGACGAAGATGTCGGCGATGCTCCGTCCGGTCTCCCGGACGATCGCCTCGTCGGTGTCGTGGAAGGGCACGCCGAGCAGAGCGGCGAGGGCGAGCCCGGTCACCGTCTTCCCGGAGCCGGGCGGGCCGACGACGACGGCGACGGGCCGGTTCGCGCTCACCACGGCGGCAGGGTCACCATGACCGCAACCGTTGAGGGATGGCGTCGAGGTACCCCTGGTAGTTGCGGGCCGTCTCCCGGACGCTGTCGCCGCCGAACTTCTCGACGCACGCCTGGGCCAGGACCAGCGCGACCATGGCCTCGGCGACGACACCCGCCGCCGGTACCGCGCACACGTCGGACCGCTGGTGGATGGCCTTGGCCGGTTCGTCGCCGGCGATGTCGACCGTGTCCAGCGAACGCGGCACCGTGGAGATCGGCTTCATCGCCGCCCGAACGCGGAGGGTCTCGCCGGTCGACATGCCGCCTTCGGTCCCTCCGGCCCTTCCCGAGCGGCGCCGGATGACCCCGAGGTCATCTCTCCACATCTCGTCGTGGGCCTCGGACCCGCGCCGGCGGGCCGTCGTGAAGCCGTCCCCCACCTCGACCCCCTTGATGGCCTGGATGCCCATCAGCCCCGCCGCCAGCTGCGCGTCGAGGCGGCGGTCCCAGTGGACGTGCGACCCCAGTCCGGGCGGCACACCGTACGCGACGACCTCGACGACCCCGCCAAGGGTGTCGCCGTCCTTCTTCGCCGCCTCCACCTCGGCCACCATGGCCGCCGAGCCCGCCGCGTCGAGCGTGCGCACCGGGTCGGCGTCGAGCCGCTCCACGTCGTCCGGCGTGGGGAGCTCGGCATCCGGGCCGACGCCGGCGGTACCGATCGCGACGGTATGGGACACCAGGTGGATGCCGTACGCCTGGCGGAGAAAGGCGGACGCCACCGAGCCCAGCGCCACCCGCGCCGCGGTCTCCCGGGCCGACGCCCGCTCGAGCACCGGGCGGGCGTCCTCGAACCCGTACTTCTGCATCCCGACGAGGTCCGCGTGGCCGGGCCGGGGCCGCGTCAACGGCCGGTTGCGGGCGATCTCCTTCTCCGCGTTGACGTCGTCCGCCGCGGCGAGCGCCCCGGCCTCGACCGGATCAGGGCTCATCACCGTCTCCCACTTGGGCCACTCGGTGTTGCCGATGCGGATCGCCACCGGCGACCCCAGCGTGAGCCCGTGCCGCAGGCCGCCGAGGAACTCGACCTCGTCCCGCTCGAAGGCCATCCGCCCGCCCCGACCGAACCCGAGCCGGCGCCGCGCAAGCGCTGCCGCGACGTCGGCACTGGTCAGGTAGACGCCCGCCGGGAGCCCCTCCAGCACCGCGACGAGCGCCGGCCCGTGCGACTCACCGGCGGTCAGCCAACGGAGCATGCCGCGATCCTTCCACGCGGCGAGCTCACACCTGGAACCGCACCAGCACCGCCGCGAGAGCCCCGACGACGATGAACGGCCCGAAGGCGATATGGCTGCGCAACGACAGTCGTCGCGTGGCTAGCCCGACCACGGCGACGGCCCCCGAGACGAGGTACGCCACGACGAACCCGACGACCGGGACGCCCCACCCGAGGTACCCCAACGGGAGCGCCACCAGCCCGCCGAGCGTGGCGTCGCCGAGACCGAGCCCGCCGGGCACGAGAATGGCCAGCACCGCATACACGAGCCAGCCCGCAGCCCCGCAGAGGACGGCGCGCAGCAGCGCTCCCCAGTCACCCGTGGTCGCGGAGGCGGCGGCCAGCAGCACCACCAGCACGGGGATCACCGGCAGCGTCAGTCCCTCCGGGAGCCGGTGCACGTCGACGTCGATCCAGAACAGCGCCACCCCGGCCCAGGCCAGAAGCAGGTATGCGGGCAGCACCGCTCCCTCTGAGAGGCCGCCGAGCCGCCAGGCCAGGACCCCCCAGAGCACCGGGACCGCGACGGCCAGGGCGGCGATCGGTCGCGGCAGCGTCCGGTCGGTCTCGTCGTCCAGCCGGTATGCGCCGGTGCCCAGCTCCCGGGCGAGGAGCCATCCGACGCCCGCACCTGCGGCGGTCACGAGCGCCACGAGCCACCAGGGTGCCGGCACGGCCGGGGCGACGGTCACGCGAGCACCTGGCCGAGAGCCGCCCGCATCGCCTCCAGCGGGGCGTCGCGTCCCGTCATGAGCGTGAACTGCTCGGCCGCCTGGTGGAGCAGCATCACGACGCCCGGCACCACCGCATACCCCTGCCGGCTCGCCACGTCGGCGAACGCGCTGTGGGTGCCGTAGACGACGTCGAGGACCGCGCCGCGTCCGCGTGGCAGGCTCGCCGCCGGCTCCGCCCGGCTGCCCGGCACGGTGGACACGACGACGTCGACTCCGGCGGGCCAGTCGCCGAGGTCGCGGCGACCGACGAGGAGCTGCGCCGCCTGGGCCTGGGCCAGCGTGGCGGCCCTGATCTCGCCCCGGACCATGAAGTCGACCCGCCGGGCGCCCATTGCGACGAAGGCCGCGACGACCGAGCGGGCGGTGGCCCCGGAGCCGAGGACGACCGGCCGCTCGGCGCGGTCGACGCCAGCCTCGGCCAGCGCCCGCACCACGCCGACGACGTCGGTGTTGTCGGCGTCCCAGCCGCCGTCGGCCCGGCGCAGCAGCGTGTTGATCGAACCCGTCTCCCGAGCGACGTCCGAGACCGTCGCGGCCACCTCGAAGGCGACCTCCTTGAGCGGGCGGGTCAGGGACAGCCCTCGCCACTCCGGACCGAGGGAGGCCACAAAGACGACCAGCTGGTCCACGGCGACGTCCGAGCGGGAGTACTCCCAGTCGTCCAGCCCGAGCGCACGGTAGCCCGCCGTGTGCAGAGCCGGTGAGAGCGAGTGGGCGATGGGCGAGCCGAGAACCGCGGCCCGGTCAGCCATCGGTCAGCACTTGCCCTGGTTCGCCTGGCACCAGGCTTGGAACTCCTTGACGTAGGCGTCGTGCTCCTCCTGCGTCTGGGCAAACTTCGTCTCGCCGGTCGACGGGTTCACGGTCACCCAGAACAGCCACGGGCCGTCGGCCGGATGCTGCGCCGCCTCGATCGAGGACGCGCTCGGGTTGCCGATCGGCCCGACCGGCAACCCGGGGTTGGCGTAGGTGTTGTACGCGTTCTTGTCGGCCCGCTCGGCGTCGGTCGTCGTGATGGCCCGCTTCTGGACCCCGTAGTTGACCGTGGAGTCGATCTGAAGGTTCATCCCCTTCGCGATCCGATTGAGGATGACCCGAGCCTGCTTCTTGCGGTCGTCGGTGGTGCGTCCCTCGGCCTCGAGGATGCTCGCGGTGATGAGCGTCTTCTCCATGTCGTCCGGGGAGAGGCCCTGCGCGGTCATCGTGGTGACGGTCTTCTGGACCATCTGTCGCAGCTGCTCAACCGGCGACGAATCCTTGGCGAACTCGTACGTGGACGGGAAGAGGTAGCCCTCGACGTTTCCCTTGGCCGAGGCGGGCAAGCCCAGCGCCGTCGCGTCCTTGGCCGCCGCCTCGTAGTCGGCAACCGAATTCCCGCTCGCCTTAGACAGGATGGCGAACACCTCGGACTTCCAGCGGCCCTCGGGGACGGTGACCATCGGGACGGTGCGGTTGGCCGGGTTGGCGAGCAACGTGACCGCGTCGGACGCCTTCATTTCCTTCTTCAGCGTGTACTCGCCCGGCTGGATGCCGCCGCTGGCCGGATTGTCGGCAGCGGCGTCCGTGAACGCCTTGGCCGTCTTGACCACCCCGGCGGTGAAGAGCGTCTGAGCGATCGCCCGGCCCGTGTCACCCGGGTTGACGGTGACCTGGACCTGGCTGGTGCCGGGGCCGGGATAGTCGGTGTCACCGCCGAACCCCGAGAAGACCGGCCGGAGGACGGTGACCGCGGCGAACGCCGCCGCCCCGATCAGGGCGAGGGCGACGACGAGGACGAGCAGCCGACGCGCTGCCCGGGACTTGCGCCGCTTGTTCCGGACATGCCGGTCGCTCCGCCGCCGTTCGGGGACCACCGGCTCGTCGAACGGGTCGTAGCCGGGTTCGCCGTGGTCGTCACGGTAGTCGTACTCGTACCGGTCGTAACCGTCCTCGTAGTCGGCCGCTCGCGGGTCGTCGACCGAGTCGAAGACGACATGGTCGCCGTTCCCGGACGCGCGGTCGCGTCGGTCGGTCATGCTCGGTCCTTCGGTCGGGGGCGCCGCCGCAAAGGGTCGACCCTACTGCCGGGCGCACGTCCCGAGGCACGCTCCCCGTCGAGCGCGGACTGAAGGATGAGCACCGCGGCCGTCTGGTCGACGACCCCGCGTTGTGAACGGCCTGCCACTCCGCTCTCGCGTAGTCTGCGGTGCGACTCGACCGTGGTCAAGCGCTCGTCGACCAACCGGACCGGGATCGGCCCGAGCGCGCGGGCCAGCTCCGCCGCATACGCACGAGCCTCCTTCGCGGCCTGCCCCTCGGCGCCCGAGAGGTGTCGCGGCAGCCCCACGACCACCTCCATCGCCTCCAGCTCGCCGGCGACCGCGACGATCCGAGCCAGGTCGGTTCGCGCCGCCGACGCATCCCGCGGAATCGTCTCGACGGGCGACGCGAGCACGCCCGAGGGGTCGCTGGACGCGAGCCCCACCCGCACTGAGCCCACGTCGACTCCCAGGCGCACTCCCGCTCGCACCACCACCTCATGCAACCACAGGAGCGGCGGGCCCGGGCCCGCCGACGCCGCGGTCAGCCGGCCCGGCTCCGCAACGCGTCCTCGACCGAGCCCAAGGCCGCGGAGACCTTCTCCGGGTTGGTGCCGCCGCCCTGGGCGAGATCGTCCTTGCCGCCGCCTCCGCCCCCGAGGACCTGCGCGGCGGTCCGGACGAGCGCACCGGCGGTCACTCCGGCCTCGCGCGCCCCGGCGTTGGTCGCGACGACGACCACGGGGCGGCCCTTGGGGGCCGAGGCCATAGCCACGGTCGCCGCCCGGTCGGCGCCGAGCCGGTTGCGGACGTCGAGGACGAGCGTCCGCAGGTCGTCGGCTGGAAGGTCCCCGGCGTCGTGGGTGACCAGGGCGACGCCACCGAAGTCGCGCGCGCCGGACACCAGCCCCGCCGCCGCCCCGAGCGCCTTCTCCTGCCGCGCCGCCGCGATCTCCCGCTCCGCGTCCTTGAGCCGGGTGAGGATGCCGGAGACCCGCTCCGGAAGCTCCTCGGGTCGGGCCTGCAGCGCCTCCGTGAGCTGCCCGACGATGGCGTGCTCTCGCGCCAGGAAGGAGTATGCGTCTGCGCCGACGAGCGCCTCGACGCGCCGGACGCCGGAGCCGATCGACGACTCGCCGAGCAGCTTCACAACGCCGAGCTGGCCCGAGCGCTGGGCGTGGGTGCCGCCGCACAGCTCGCGAGCCCACTCGCCCACCGAGATGACCCGGACCGCGTCGCCGTACTTCTCACCGAACAGCGCCATCGCGCCGGCGTCACGGGCCTGCTGCTGGGTCATGACCTCCGCCGTCACCGGCAGGTCGTCGAGGAGCAGTGCGTTCACCCGCGCTTCGACGTCCCGCAGCACCGTCTTCGGAACCGCCGACTGCGCCGTGAAGTCGAACCGGAACCGTCCGGGCGCGTTCTCGGAACCGGCCTGCGTCGCGGTGTCGCCGAGCGCTTCGCGGATCGCCTTGTGCACCATGTGGGTTGCCGTGTGCGCCCGGGAGATCGACTTCCGCCGCTCGATGTCGACCTCCGACTGCGCGAGCGCGCCCGGGACAACCTCGCCCAGCACGACGGTCGCGCGGTGGGCGATGACCCCGGCGATCGGCGACTGGACGTCGCGAACCTCGAGGACCGCACCGTTGTCGAGCTCGATGCGCCCGCCGTCGGCGAGCTGACCGCCGCCCTCGGCGTAGAACGGCGTGCGGTCGAGGACGACCTCGATGTCGTCGCCCGGCTGCGCCGCGTCGACACCCTCACCGTCCCGGACGATCGCGGCGACGCGCCCCTCGGAGACGACCTCGTCGTACCCGGTGAACTCGACCGCGCGACCGAGGTCGTCGACGATGCGCCGGTAGACCGTCGTGTCGACGTGTCCCTGCTTGCGCGACTTGGCGTCGGCCCGGGCCCGGTCCTTCTGCTCCTGCATGAGCCGGCGGAACCCGACCTCGTCGACCGCGACCCCCTGCTCGGCGGCCATCTCGAGGGTCAGGTCGATGGGGAAGCCGTACGTGTCGTGCAGCGCGAACGCCTGCGCCCCGCTCAGCTGCTGCGGCTGGTCGCTGCCCGCCTTCACCCGCGCGACCGCGGTGTCGAGGATCGTCGTGCCGGAGGCCAGGGTGCGCCGGAAGGCCTCCTCCTCCGCGTACGCCACCTGGCTGATCCGATCGAAGTCAGTGCGCAGCTCGGGGTAGGTCGTGCTCATCCGCTCCATCGACACCGGCAACAGGTAGGGAAGGCACGGATCGGCGTCCTGCCACCCCAGCAGCCGCATCGAGCGGACCGCCCGGCGCAGCATCCGGCGCAGCACGTAGCCGCGGCCCTCGTTGCTCGGCGTCACCCCGTCGCCGATCAGCATGAGGCAGGACCGGACGTGGTCCGCGACCACGCGCAGCCTGACGTCGTCCGGGCTGCTCTGCGCGGCAACGTGGCTGGGGACCGCTCCGTAGCGCTTGCCGGTCATCTCCGCGGCGCGGTCAAGGACCGGTCGCACCTGGTCGATCTCGTAGAGGTTGTCGACGCGCTGCATCACGCTGGCGATGCGCTCCAGACCCATGCCTGTATCGACGTTCTTCTTGGGCAGCGGCCCCAACACGTCGAAGTCGGCCTTGCTGCGGACCGCCCCGAGCTCGAACTCGGTGAAGACGAGGTTCCAGATCTCCATGTACCGGTCCTCGTCGACGCTCGGGCCACCCTCCTGGCCGTACTCCGCGCCGCGGTCGACGAAGATCTCGCTGCACGGGCCGCCGGGACCGGGAATGCCCATGTGCCAGTAGTTGTCGAGCCGGCCGCGCCGGACGATCCGCTCCTTGGGGATGTCGGTCAGCTCGAGCCAGAGCGCCTCGGCCTCGTCGTCGTCCTCGTAGACGCTGGCCCACAGCTTGTCGGGGTCGAG
>DATLQE010000010.1:0-18304 GCA_035535335.1 Lapillicoccus sp.
CTCCTGGCCGAGGACGAACCCGAGATCACCGGGACCAACTGGCGCATGGTGTCCCAGCGGTTCGATCTCGCCGGGCGGACGGAACAGATGCCGAACTGGTCGCACGGTCTCGCCGGCATCGCCGCGGGCCTTGCCCTGGCCGGCGCCGAACTTGACCGCAGAGACCTCGTCGAGGCTGCTCGGCGGGGTGCCGAGCATCTCGTCTCGCTCGGGGACACGTCCGGTGATGGGCTGACAGTCCCGCTCGCCATCCCTCCGCCTGACCCGGCGAAGGCCAACCCCATCTCCTACGGCTGGTGTCACGGCCCGACGGGCACGTCGCTGCTCTTCCTTGCCCTCGACCGGGCCGGCGTCGCCGAAATCTCGGGAGAGCCCACCACCAGCTGGTATGCGCGTGGCCGCCACAGCGTGCGGACCTCCGGCCTGCCCGAACGGCTGCGACCAGGCTTCTGGGACAACGACGGCCGATGCTGCGGAACCGCGGGCGTCGGGGACGCCTTCCTCGATGCCTGGACGAGGGCGGGTGCCGAGGCCGACCTCGCCTTCGCCGTCCGCCTGGGAGAGGCGCTCGTGGAGAGGGCCGTCGAGGCGGACGGCCGCGCATTCTGGCGATTTCTGGAGCACCGCAAACCCGAGCCGCTGCTGCCACCCGGCGTTGGCTGGATGCAGGGCGCGGCGGGCATCGCCGCGTACCTCTTTCACCTGGCCCGCGTTCTGGACGTCGGCCGGGATGCGCCCGCCGTTCTGCGAATGGAGAGCTGGTGGGCTGTCGATCCGCGGCCGAGCCGATCGTCGGGGAGTTAGGTCGGACGGTCCGGCTGGAGAAGGAGGCCAGACATGGCGAAGTACCTGGTGCTGATCTACGGCGACGAGAAGCGGTGGGACAACCGCACGGACCAGGAGTGGGAGGTCAACCACGAGGGACACCGGGCGTTCCAGGAGGCCGCCGGGTCCGCCGTCCTCGGTGGCCATCAGCTGGAGAACAGCGCGACGGCCACCAGCCTTCGGGCCGGGTCGGGTTCGCCGACCATCACCGACGGGCCCTTCCTCGAGACCAAGGAGGCGCTCGGCGGGTTCTACGTCGTCGAATCGACCGACCTCGACGAGGTGGTCCGGTGGTCCAGCCTGCTCCGCGAGACGGCCGAGGACCACAGCGGCATCGAGGTCCGGCCGATCGTGGAACGCTCCTGACTGCGAACGTCGCCGACGCTGTCGCGGACGCACACCGCAGCGAGTGGGCGTCCGTGCTGGCGAGCACGGCTCGCTTCACCCGTGACCTGGACCTCGCGGAGGAGTGCGCGCAGGACGCCTTCGCGCAGGCCCTCGTCACCTGGGCGCGGGACGGCGTCCCGGGCAAGCCGGGTGCCTGGCTGACCACGGTCGCGGCGAACCGTGCCCGCGACGCCCTGCGGAGACGGGCCGCCTTCCGGCGCCGGCTACCGCTGCTCGTGGCGGACGACGCCGCACCCGTGGTCGGCGAACGGCCCGCCGTCGACGACGACCGGCTTCGGCTGGTGTTCACCTGCTGCCACCCGGCGCTGTCCGCCGATGCGCAGGTGGCCCTGACCCTTCGGCTGGTATGCGGGTTGTCGACGGCGGAGGTCGCCCGCGCCTTCCTCGTGCAGGAGCCGACCATGGCGGCGCGGATCACCCGCGCGAAGAAGAAGATCGCCACGGCCCGCATCCCCTACCGCGTGCCGAGCCGCTCGGAGCTCCCGGAGCGGTTGGCAACGGTTCTCGACGTGGTCTACCTCGTCTTCACGACCGGGCACGCGGCGCCAGCGGGCGACGATCTCGTCCGCCGCGACCTCGTCGACCGCGCGCTGGACCTCGGTCGGATCCTCGACCAGCTGCTCCCTGACGAGACCGGAGTCGCCGGTCTCCTCGCCCTGATGTTGCTCGTCGACGCCCGTCGCGCCAGCCGGGTCGGTCCCGATGGCTCGCTCGTCCTCATGGCTGAACAGGATCGGTCGCTCTGGAACCGCCCTGAGATCGAGGAGGGCGCCGCCCTGCTCACCCGCGCCCTCGCGGGGCGACCGCCCGACCGTTATGCCGTGGAGGCCGCGATCGCCGCCGTGCACGCCGAAGCGCCGAGCTGGGCCGACACGGACTGGGACGAGGTCGTACGGCTCTACGACGTGCTGCTCGAACTGCGACCGTCCCCCATCGTCGCTCTCAACCGGGCCGCGGCGATCGGGTTGCGCGACGGCCCCCAAACCGGCCTCGACGCCCTGATGCCCCTGAACGACGAGCCCGTCCTGGCGACGTACCCCTACCTCAGCGCGGCCCGGGCCGACTTCCTGCGGCAGCTGGGCCGGCTGGAGGAGGCGCGGAACGCATACGAGGAAGCCTTGGCCCTGACCGGCAACGAGGTCGAGCGCGCCTTCTTGGCGAAGCGGCTGGACGAGGTCGGATGAGTCCTTCTGCGGCGGACGGTACCTCTCTCGTTTCCCGAGCGTTCGGGTGTGGAAAGATCCCCTGACGCTGCTCATGACGGGGGCACGCTCGCGCACCACTCCACGGGAGGTCGCCCTGTGACGCTCGCCAACCAGGCCGACGGGTCCCGCCCGCGGTTCCATCGGGTGCTGCTCAAGCTGTCCGGGGAGGTGTTCGGCGGTGGTCGGCTCGGCCTCGACCCGGCCGTGGTGCGGCGGATCGCCGACCAGGTCGCCGAGGCGGTGCGCAGCGGCGTCCAGGTGGCCATCGTCATGGGCGGGGGGAACTTCTTCCGCGGGGCGGAGATGCAGGCCAAGGGCATGGACCGGTCGCGCGCCGACTACATGGGGATGCTGGGCACGGTGATGAACTGCCTGGCGTTGCAGGACTTCCTCGAGAAATACGGCGTCGAGACCCGGGTCCAAACCGCGATCACCATGGGGCAGGTCGCCGAGCCCTACATTCCTCGCCGGGCGATCCGCCACCTCGAGAAGGGCCGAGTCGTCATCTTCGGCGGCGGCGCCGGCATGCCGTACTTCTCGACCGACACCGTCAGCGCCCAGCGGGCCCTCGAGATCAAGTGCGACGCCGTCCTCATGAGCAAGAACGGCGTCGACGGCGTCTACGACAAGGACCCGCGGGTCCATCCCGAGGCCCGGAAGATCGACCAGCTCACCTTCGACGAGGCCATCCAGCAGGGACTGCGCGTGGTGGACCAGGCGGCGTTCAGCCTCTGCCAGGACAACAAGCTGCCGATGGTCGTCTTCGGCATGGAGGGTGAGGGGAACATCACCCGCGCGCTGCAAGGTGAGAGGATCGGCACGCTCGTCACGCCGGTCTGACCGCAGGCCGGCAGCGGGAGTGCGGGCACTGACGCATACGGACTGATGTGTGAGGAACACACGATGATTGACGAGACGCTCTTCGAGGCCGAGGAGAAGATGGAGAAGGCCGTCGAGGTCGCCAAAGAGGACTTCGCGGGCATCCGGACCGGTCGAGCGAACCCCGGCATGTTCAACAAGCTCCTGGTCAGCTACTACGGGGCGCCGACGCCGCTCCAGCAGCTCGCGTCGTTCCAGACGCCCGAGGCGCGGACCATCATCATCAGCCCGTTCGACAAGTCGTCGATGCACGAGATCGAGAAGACGGTGCGCGACTCCGATCTCGGGGTGAACCCCAGCAACGACGGCAACATCATCCGCATCGTCCTGCCGATCCTCACCGAGGAGCGGCGCAAGGAGTACATCAAGCTGGCGCACCACAAAGCGGAGGAGGCGCGCGTGTCCATCCGCAACGTCCGGCGCAAGGCCAAGACCGACCTCGACCGCCTGGTCAAGGACGGAGAGGTCGGCGAGGACGACGGGGTGCGCGGCGAGAAGGAGCTCGAGACGCTCACCCGCAAGTACGTCGACACCGTCGACGCGTTGCTCAAGGGCAAGGAGAGCGAGCTCCTCGAGGTCTGAAGGCTCCCGAGATGCCCGTGCCCGCACGCAACATGACCGACGTACCGGTGCCGTCGCCTGACGAGTCGGAGGGTCCGCTCGTCGCTCCGGTGACCACCGAGGTCGAGTCGGTCAAGGTCTCCCGCGCCGGCCGGAACCTCCCCGCTGCCATCGCCGTGGGTCTCACGCTGGGCGCCGCGGTCGTCGTCACCCTTTTCGTCATCCCCAAGTGGACGTTCGTGGTGCTCGCGACGGCGGCGGTATGCGTCGGTGTCTGGGAGCTGTGCCGGGCGCTGCGCGCCGGTGGCTTCGCGGTCCCGGTCGTCCCGAGCATCGTCGGGTGCATCAGCATGCTCGGTGCGGCCTACGTCGGTGGCGCCCAGGCCCTGTTGGTCTGCTACGCGCTCACCTGTGTGGCGATCCTCGTCTGGCGGGTGGCGGACGGGGTGACGGGAGCGGCCCGCGACGTCATGGGCGGGGCGCTGGTGGCCGCCTACCCGTCGTTCCTTGCCGCCTTCTCCTCGCTGCTGCTCGCCCCGGACGACGGGACGTGGCGGATGTTCACCTTCATCGCCGTCACCGTGGCGAGCGACATCGGCGGGTATGCGGTGGGTGTCCTCGCCGGCCGGCACCCGTTGGCCCCGACCATCAGTCCCAAGAAGTCGTGGGAGGGCTTCGCCGGTTCGGTGCTGTTCTGCATGGCGGTGGGCGTGGCGTGCGTCGTGCTCGCGCTGCACGGGCCCTGGTGGACAGGACTGGTCGCCGGCGCAGCGGCGGCGGTCGCGGCGACGACGGGCGATCTCGTCGAGTCGACGATCAAGCGCGACCTCGGCATCAAGGACATGTCCAACATCCTTCCCGGGCACGGCGGCCTCATGGACCGCCTCGACTCGCTGGTGCTGACCGCGCCGATCATCTGGGCCGTGCTGGCCGTCCTGGTCCCCGTGGCCACCACGTCGTAGCGCCCGGCCGGAAACAAGGGTGGCCCGGCGCTCGGAAACCCGGGCGCCACCGGACCACTGTGCGGCCGCACTGGCCCGGTCGACGTGGCCGGCTGAGACACTAGTCACGCCATGACCGATCTGCCTGGGCCCACTACGACGCCGCCCCGGCCGGGCCAGCTCACCTTCGCCGCGCCGCGCCGCGGCAAGCCGCCACGCCACCTGGCCGATCTCACGCCTGCGGAGCGTCGTGAGGCAGTCGAGTCCCTGGGCCACAAAGGGTTTCGCGCGAGGCAGCTGTCGACGCACTACTTCGAGCGGCTGGTCGATGATCCGAAGGACATGACCGACCTGCCGAAAGGCGTCCGTGACGACCTGGTCCGAGACCTGCTGCCGACCATGCTTACGCCGATCGTGCAGCGGACCGCCGACGACGGCGAGACGGTGAAGTCGGCCTGGCGGCTCCACGACGGGGCTCTCGTCGAGTCGGTGCTCATGCGATACCCCAACCGCGTCACGATGTGCATCTCCAGCCAGGCCGGTTGCGGGATGAACTGCCCCTTCTGCGCCACCGGGCAGGCCGGGCTCACCCGCAACCTCTCCACCGCGGAGATCGTCGAGCAGGTCGTGTATGCGGCTCGCTCGCTCCGCCGCGGTGAGCTCCCCGGGGGCGGAGACCACGAGCGAGAAGCACCGCTGCGGGTCTCCAACGTCGTGTTCATGGGGATGGGGGAGGCACTGGCCAACTACCGAGCGGCGATCGGCGCCATCCGGCGGCTCATCGACCCGACCCCCGACGGGCTGGGCATGTCGGCCCGGGGGATCACCATGTCGACGGTCGGCCTCGTCCCGGCGATCGACCGGCTCGCCGCCGAGGGCATGCCCGTGACCCTGGCCCTCTCGCTGCACGCGCCGGACGACGAGCTGCGCAACGAGCTGGTGCCCATCAACACGCGGTGGTCCGTCGACGAGGCCATCGACGCCGCATACCGGTACTTCGGGGCGACGAAGCGGCGCGTGTCGATCGAGTACGCCCTGATCCGCGACATCAACGACCAGGCCTGGCGGTCGGACCTTCTCGGCCGGAAGCTCAATGCCCGCGGCCGGGGCTGGGTACACGTGAACCCGATCCCGCTCAACCCGACCCCCGGTTCGAAGTGGACCGCCTCCAGACCCGGCGTGGAGCAGCAGTTCGTCGAACGACTTCGCGCCGCGGGGATCCCCACCACGATCCGCGACACCCGCGGACAGGACATCGACGGAGCCTGCGGCCAGCTCGCCGCCGCCACCGCCTGAGGCGTCAGTCCGTGTAGCAAAGGCGGCGGAACCGTTGCCGCAGAGCCGGATCCACCGCATCGGCGTCGGTGTCGCCGCCAGGATCGCCGTGCCGGTCGTAGAGCCACAGGAGCAGCTGTCCGCCGGTTCCGACGACCGTCGGCACGCCATCGGCGTCGAGGCGCGCCTTTGTGGTCCGGCTCACCGAGGCGGTGCCCGGCGGAACGGCGTCAGCGACCAGCCAGGCGGCGTCCGAGTCGGTGCACGCGAACCCGAGACGCCCGTCAAGAGGCAGAGGCGGCGGGTCCTCGACGTCGGACGGGTTGGACACCGAGAAGTGAAGGAACTCGTCGACCGAGTCGGCGCCGACCTCTGGTGAGATCTGGATCGCCCGACCCGCCGCGCGAGCGACGTCCCAGTGATGACCGACGGCCTCCTGGACCTGGTGACGGATCACGAAGCCGGCGTCCTGCTGAGCGGGCGCCCACGTCCAGGCCGGCGCTGCCGGGTCGGCGGCGCCGAGCACCCGGACCAACCGGTCGGCGCCGGTGCGGAACACCTCGACCGCCGTTTCGTCAGCGGCCTTGTCCGGTTCCTCGAGGTGGTCTGGTCGCTCGGTCAGGCCCTCCTCGACGATCGTCGCCCAGAACCAGTGCACCCGGGTCAGATGGTGGACGGCATCCCGGACGGTCCATCCCGGGCAGAACTCGACCTCGGCGTCGAGGTTGCCCGTTGCGGCGTCGGCGAACCCGGCGCTGTGCTCGGCGATGGCGGCGGTGCACTCCTGCTGGGTCAACGGCACCCCGCCACCGTACGGTCCATGCCATGGACACCGCGATGCGGGACGACCTCGCTCGAACTCTGCAAGAGATCCGGGACGCGGGGCTGTGGAAGCACGAACGTCGGCTCACGTCGCCGCAGTCCGCGCGCATCACCACGCAGCACGCCGACGCCCTGAACTTCTGCGCGAACAACTACCTCGGGCTCGCCGACGACCCGCGAGTGGTCGCCGCCGCCATGACCGCCCTGGCGGAGTGGGGATTCGGCATGGCCTCGGTGCGGTTCATCTGCGGGACGCAGACGCTCCACACCGACCTCGAAGGCCGCCTCGCGAGTTTCCTCGGCACGGAGGCGGCGATCCTCTACTCGTCGTGCTTCGACGCCAACGGGGGGATCTTCGAAACCCTCTTCGGCCCTGACGACGCCATTGTCTCCGACGAGCTGAACCACGCCTCGTTGATCGACGGCATCCGGCTCAGCCGCGCTCGGCGGCTGCGGTACCGCAACGCCGACATGGGCGATCTCGCCGCCCAGCTGGAGGCGGCGGCCGGCGCCCGCCGAGTCGTCGTCGTCACCGACGGGGTCTTCTCGATGGACGGCTCGTATGCGCCGCTGGACCGGATCTGCGAGCTCGCCGAGTCGCACGGGGCCATGGTCCTCGTCGACGACTCCCACGCGGTCGGGTTCGTCGGTCCCGGCGGTCGGGGAACGCCGGAGCTCTTCGGCGTCCAGGACCGCGTCGACATTCTCACCGGCACGCTGGGCAAGGCCCTCGGCGGGGCGTCCGGCGGGTACGTCGCGTCACACCGCGAGGTCGTCGACCTGCTGCGGCAGCGGTCGCGGCCGTACCTCTTCTCGAACTCGGTCGCGCCGGTCGTCGTTGCTGGCTCGCTGGCCGCTCTCGACCTGGCCCAGCAAGCCGGCGACCTGCGAAAAAGCCTCGAGCGCAACACGATCGACTTTCGCAAGCTCATGGAGGAGGCCGGGTTCGACCTGCTACCGGGCAGTCACCCCATCACGCCGGTGATGTTCCCCGGCGAGGACGGGGCGCTGCGGGCGACCCGGATCGCGGAGCACATGCTCGCCGAGGGCGTCTACGTGGTGGCCTTCTCCTTCCCGGTCGTGCCACGAGGGCGGGCTCGCATCCGCGCCCAGCTGTCCGCGGCGCACTCCGAGGCGGACGTACGTCGGTGCGTCGAGGCGTTCGTCGCGGCGCGGGTCGCGGTGGGCTGACCGAAACGGGCGTCACGAGACGATCGCCGCTGCCTCCTGGGCGTCGTCGACGAGGTGAAGCCGGTTGGCCATGCCGCGACCCTGCCCCAAGGCGCGCAGCAGCGGCCACACCGGCAGGGTGTCCACCCAGTGGTCGACCCCGATGAGGACCAGCGGCGGGGGAGTGACGTCCGGCCCGGCGTAGTAGAGCCGGGTCGCCAGCTGAAAGATCTCCTGCACGGTGCCGGCTGCGCCGGGCATGACCAGCACTCCGGCGTTCGACCGGGCCAGCAGCCCATCCTCGCGCACCGCGTTGGAGAAGTACTTCGCGATCCCCTCGGCGAACACGTTGGGCGGCTCGTGGCCGTAGAACCAGGTGGGCACGCCGAGCGACCGCACCGCGTCAGCCGGCGTTCCCGACGGCACCCTTGGTGCCGCCGAGCCCGGCTCCGGCCGGGCCCTCGGTCCGAAGGAGTCGAGGACCTCGAAGGCCACCTGAGCCCAGGCCTGCACGTCGGGCACGAAGGTGGGGACCGGCCGCAATCGCACGAGGGCCTCGTCGAGCATCTCCGGAGTAGGCGCGACGGCGCCGAGGTTGGCCGCCTCCATCGCTCCAGGCCCACCGCCGGTCGCCACGACCAGCCCGGCCGAGGCGAGCGTGTGCCCGAGCCGTGCCGCGGCCGCGTACCCACCCGTGCCTCGCGGCTGGGCGTGTCCGCCCATGATGCCGACGATCCGTCGTCCCGTGACCCACTCGTCGAGGGCGTCGGTGATCGAGTCGTCGTGGATCGCCTTGAGGAGTGAGGCGTATGCGTCGCCCGCTATCCGCATGTCGCGGCCCCACTCGTACGCCCGCGAGTCGACCGTCGCGGCATATCCTCCCTGGCCGTCCAGCCCGGCGTACAGCTCGTGTCCCGTGTAGAGGTGCGCCCGGAACACGTCGACCGGGGTGTCCGGACCGGCCGGGAACACGACGGCGCCGTGTACTTGGAGGTGGACGAGCAGCTCGTTGGAGACCTGTCCGCCGAGGACGACAAGGTCCCGCAGCTGTGTCAGGCCGAGCAGTCGGGACTCGACCGACCGAAGGTCGATGTCCTGCAGACGCACCCCGCACAGCGACCGGCCGGCGTCGAGCCACTCGGTCAGCTGGCGGGTCGACTCCATCTCCACGCGCAGGATCCTGTCACTTCCGCTCACCGTCCGGGGCCGTGGCGATCCGCTCCAACAGCCGCGAGAGCACCACCAGCTCCTGATTCGTGAGGTCGCAGGCGACGTGCTGCTCGATGAGGTCGAGGTACGTGGGTGCCGTCCGGCGGAAGGCGTTGCGCCCCGACGACGTGATGACCGCGTAGGCCGACCGGGCGTCCTCCGGGTTCGTCTCCCGACGGACGAGGCCGACGGCGACCATGTCGTCCACCACGCGGCTGACACGGCTGCGGCTCAGAACCACCCGCATACCCAGGTCGCTCATGGTCAGCCGACCACCCGAGGCCGCTTGCAGCTCGAGCAGGACGTCGTAGAACGCCAGCGACACGCCGATTGCTCGAAGCTGCGCATCGATCAGGGGGACGACGCGGGCCTGGGTACGCAGCAGGCTGCCCCAGACGTCAGCGGTGAGATGTCTCCGAGAGGCGGGCATGGACTCAAGACTAAGCAGTTGCGTGCCGGCGCACATAACGGTAAAGTGTGTGCGCACACACACAAAGGAACTGATGTATGACGAAACTGCTGCACATCTCCGCTTCGCCGCGCGGCGACCTTTCCGAGTCGATCGCTCTCGCCGGCGCCTTCTTGGCCGGGCTCGCCGAGACGCGGCCGGATGTCGAGGTCCAGCACTGGGATCTCTGGGACGGCACGCTGCCCCAATTCGGTCCCGATTACGCCCGGGCGAAGATGACCGTCTTCGCGGGCCAGGAGCCGACCGGTGCTGCCGGCGAGGCGTGGGACGCGGTTCGGCGCACCTTCGACCGGTTCGCCGCGGCGGACGCCTACCTCTTCTCGGTCCCGATGTGGAACGCCGGGGTTCCCTACATCCTCAAGCAGCTCATCGACGTCGTGAGCCAGCCGGGGATGGTCTTCGCCTTCGATCCGGATCGCGGATACTCCGGGCTGCTCACCGGCCGGCGAGCGGTGGTGGCCTACACCAGCGCGGTCTACGGCGTGGGACGGCCCTCGTCGTTCGGCTCGGACTTCCAGTCCACGTTCCTGGAGGACTGGCTGAATTGGTCGGGCATCACCGATGTCACCAGCGTCGAGTTTCGGCCGAACCTGGCTGTGGCCGAGGCGGACCGCCGGCGCATGGAGGCCCATCGCCGGGCCACCGAGCTCGGTCGCACCTACCTGCGGGAGCGCACGGCGGCCTAGTGACCCGGCTAGGGTCGGAGCCATGAGCGACGGCGCCTATGCGAGAACCTACGCCCGCAGCATGGAGGACCCGCAGGGGTTCTGGAGCGAGGCCGCGAAGGACATCGACTGGATCACGCCACCCGACCGCGTCCTCGACGACTCGCGACCACCGTTCTACCGGTGGTTTCCTGGCGCGACGCTGAACACCTGCTACAACGCGCTCGACCGCCACGTCGAGGGCGGCCGGGCCGACCAGGTGGCGATCCACTACGACTCGCCGGTCACCGGCACGAAGCGGTCGATCACGTACGCGGAGCTGCTCGCCGACGTGCGCCGCCTCGCCGGGGCTCTGGCCGGCGCGGGGGTCGGGAAGGGCGACCGGGTGGTGATCTACATGCCGATGGTCCCCGAGGCGGTCGTGGCCATGCTGGCGTGCGCGCGGATCGGGGCCATCCACTCGGTGGTCTTCGGGGGGTTCGCCCCCGCGGAGCTGGCGGCTCGCATCGACGATGCCCGGCCGAAGGTGGTCCTCACCGCGTCCTGCGGAGTGGAGCCGACCCGCGTCGTCGAGTACAAACCGATCATCGAGGCCGCCGGCGCGCGGACCACCCACCGTCCGGACGTCTGCGTGGTCCTCCAGCGCGAGCAGGCCTGGGCCGAGCTCAAGGAGGGCGACGTCGACTGGGCCGACTTCATCTCGTCGCCCGCCGCCGACGCCGGCGCCGACTGCGTCGAGGTGGCCGCGACCGACCCGCTCTACATCCTCTACACGTCCGGGACGACGGGAAAGCCGAAGGGCGTCGTCCGCGACAACGGCGGCCACGCCGTCGCCCTGCGCTGGTCGCTGGAGAACGTCTACGGCGTCCAGCCGGGGGAGACGTGGTTCACGGCCAGCGACGTCGGGTGGGTCGTCGGCCACTCGTACATCGTGTATGCGCCGCTGCTCACCGGCTGCACGTCCGTCCTCTACGAGGGCAAGCCGGTCGGCACGCCCGACGCCGGCGCGTTCCTGCGGATCATCTCCGAGTACGGCGCGGTCGCCATGTTCACCGCACCCACCGCATACCGGGCCATCAAGCGGGAGGACGCGGCCGGTGGGAAGGTCGGCGACTACGACCACTCGTCGCTTCGCACGCTGTTCCTCGCGGGGGAGCGACTCGACCCCGATACCTGGGAGTGGGCCACCGACCGGCTCGGCATCCCCGTCATCGACAACTGGTGGCAGACCGAGACGGGCTGGCCGGTCGCGGCCAACCCACGCGGGATCGAGACGCTGCCGATCAAGTCGGGCTCTCCCTCCGTGCCGATGCCGGGGTACGCGGTGGCGGTCCTCGACGAGCACGGTTCGCCGGTCGAGCCTGGCGTCGAGGGGGCGATCTGCCTCAAGCTGCCGATGCCCCCGGGGACGCTGCCAACCCTGTGGGGCGACGACGACCGGTACGTCTCGTCGTACCTGTCGGCGTTCGAGGGCTACTACCTGACCGGCGACGGCGGGTACCTCGACGAGGACGGGTACCTATACGTCATGGGCCGCACCGACGACGTCCTCAACGTCGCCGGGCACCGGCTGTCGACCGGGTCGATGGAGGCGGCGCTGGCGGGTCACCACGACGTGGCCGAGTGCGCCATCATCGGGGTGGCCGACGAGCTCAAGGGGCAGGTTCCGCGCGGATTGGTCGTCGTCAAGGCCGGTGTGGACGTCGAGGCCGACGGCGATCGGATCCGTCGGGAGCTCATCCAGCGGGTCCGCGACGAGGTGGGCGCCGTGGCGGCGCTGCGCCGGGTCGACATCGTCACGGCGCTGCCCAAGACGCGCTCGGGAAAGATCCTGCGCCGCACCATGCGGGAGATCGCCGACGGGAACAGCCCCGCCACACCGCCGACGATCGAGGACGCCACCGTGCTCGAGAAGCTCACGCCGATGCTGCGGTCATCCGCCGAGCCGAGCTGACGGGAGGCGGATCCGCCTCCCGTCAGTGGCTCAGCCGTAGCCCTCAGAAGGCGTCAGAAGGCCTCACCGGTCCGCCACGGCATCTCCTGCAGGGTGAGGGTGTTGCCGTCGGGGTCGGCGAAGGCGGCGTACTTGACCCCGCCACCGAGGTCTTCGGCGGGCGAGATGTCCACGCCGCGAGCCGCGAGTTCGGCCCGCGCTTCGTCGATGTCGGCGACCACCAGGTGCAGGCTCCTGACCGAGCCGGGCCGGCCCTCGTAGGCGGGCAACCCGGTGCCCAGTCCGATCGAGCACGCGGACCCCGGGGGAGTCAACTGCACGATGCGGATGCCCTCCGCCGGTGAGATGTCGACGTCGACGGTGAAGCCGAGCTGGTCCGCGTAGAACGACTTCGCTCGGTCCACATCGGTGACGGGGACAGGGACGAGCTCGAGCTTCATGTGCACAGGAAGAAGCTACCCAAGCTTCCGCCGCCGACCGGGGCAGGCCGTTGCGCATACCCCTGACAGCATCGGGTCGTGCTCGGCGTCCTCGAGGGGTTTGCGACGATCGCCGCCGTCGTCGCCCTCGGCTGGCTCCTGGCGCACTTCGGCGTGCTCGGGACCAGCGGGCAGCTCTTCTTGAGCCGGCTCGCGTTCTACGTCGCCTCCCCGGCGCTGCTGCTCGTCGTGATGTCGCGGACCCCGATCAGCGCGATCGTCTCCGCGAACCTGGTCGCCTCCGCCGCCTCGGTCGTCATCACGGTGACCGTCTACCTGGGCGTCGCGCGGCTCCGCTGGCGGCCGCCGCTCGGCGAGGCCGTCGTCGGGAGCCTCTGCTCCGCCTACGTGAACGCGGGCAACCTCGGGATCCCCATCGCGCTGTACGTCCTCGGGGACATCTCCCTGATGGCCCCCACGCTGCTCCTCCAGCTGCTCATCATCACGCCCATCGCCCTGGCCCTCCTCGACGCGGACCGCGGCGGCCACCGCCCGTCGCTGCGCAACGGGTTCCGGAGCGTCACCCGGAACCCCATCACCGTCGGCGCTCTCGCCGGTGTGCTGCTCTCAGTGGTCGTTCCCTTCGTCGACCAGGACGTGCTCACCCGACTGATGCGCCCGGTCGAGATCGTCGGCAACATGGCCGTCCCGGCGATGCTCATCGCCTTCGGGATCTCGCTGCGGCGCGGGCCGAAGCCCGGCGCCGGCGGCTCGACGCCGCACGTCGTGACCGTCGTGGCGCTCAAGCTGCTGCTCCAGCCGGTGGCGGCGGTGGCCGTGGGGTACGCGGCGGTGGGGCTCCGCGGGCACGCGCTCTTCGTGGCGGCGGTCACGGCAGCGCTGCCGACGGCCCAGAACGTCTTCACCTACGCGAACACGTACCGCCGCGCGACCTACCTCGCCCGAGACGCCATCTTCGTCAGCACCTTCCTCTCGGTGCCGGCGATCCTCCTCATCGCGCTGCTGTTCAAGAGCGGCTGAGCCGACTCAGCCCTCGGCGAGTGCTTTGAGGCTCGTCATCGCGCCTCTCGTCTGGTCCGGCAGCTGCCGGTTGATCATCGGCGTGAAGACCTTGCCGAAGCCCTTGGTGTCGATGGTGATCGTGTGGGTGAGCCGGCTGCGGTCCGCGCCGAGCGGCTCGGCCCGGAAGTCGACCGAGACGTCCATCATCCTGTCGGTGAACCGGTTCTCGAGGTGGCGGTTGGCCTCGTACTGCGCGACCTCGCCGTCCATGACGCCCGTGCGGCCGCCGTCCCGGTAGTGGTACTTGAGCTTCTGGCCGACGGCGATGGGACCGTCGGACAGCTTGTCGATCCTCGTGCAGCGCTTCAGCCACTCCGGCGTGCGTGTGACGTCGTCGAGAATCGCGAAGATGGCCTCGGGAGGCGCGTCGACCTCGATCGTCTGAGAGTGCTGGGGCATTCGGTCATGATGTCACTGGCCGGTGCGTCCATCGACGCATTCTCGGAGCAGGTCCGCGTGACCGCAGTGCCGCGCGTACTCCTCGACCATGTGCAGCAACAGCTCCCGCAGCGAGACCGAGTCGTCGCCGTAGTGGTAAACCTCACCGAGGTGCGTGTGCTCCTCGGCGAACGCCTGGGCGAACGCCACCTCGCGTTCCCACTGGGCGAAGGCGTCGGCCACAACCGACTCGTCGCTCACCGCCCCCGAGAACGCCTCGTCGCGGTCCTCCTCGGACCAGTAGAGCCGGGGCACGTCCTCCCCAGCTGCCCGCCGTCGGAACCAGTCGCGCTCGACCTTGGCCATGTGCCGGACCAGTCCGAGCAGCGACAGTGTCGAGGGCGGCACCGACCGCGTCGAGAGCTGCTCGGGCGTGAGGCCCTCGCACTTCATCCGCAGCGTGAGCCGGTAGACCCGCAGGTACTCGAGGAGGTTCGTCCGCTCGTCGACGATCTCGATCTCGTCTCGGTCGCGGGGGTCGTCCCCGGGGTCGACCCACAGGTCGGGGTACGCGCGTGACTGGCCGGAGGACATCCGGCGAGTATGCCCGCCCCCCGGTCCCTACCTGCCGAAAGGCCAAGTTTGGTCGTTATCACGGGCTCCAGAACGACCAAACTTGGCCTCTCGACCGGATGAGGGCGGAGGGTGGGAGCTCTCGTCAGACGTGAGCCAGGGCCCCTTGGAGGACCGACCGCAGTCGTGACGTGATCTCGTCGAACTCGGGCGGACCGATGACCAGCGGCGGCGCCAGCTGCACCACGGGGTCGCCCCGGTCGTCGGCCCGGCAGTACAGGCCGGCGTCGAAGAGCGCCTTCGAGAGGTATCCGCGCAGCAGTCGTTCCGACTCCGCCTCGTCGAAGGTCTCTCGGGTCGCCTTGTCCTTGACCAGCTCGATTCCGTAGAAGTACCCCTCGCCGCGGACGTCGCCGACGATCGGCAGGTCGAGCAACGACTCCAGGGAGGTGCGGAAGGCCGGCGCGTTCTCGCGCACATGGTCGTTGAGGCCCTCGCGCTCGAAGATGTCGAGGTTGGTCATGGCCACGGCGGACGAGACCGGGTGCCCGCCGAACGTGTAGCCGTGCGGGAACGACGTGGTCCCGTGCCGGAACGGCTCGAACAGCCGGTCGCTGGCGATCATCGCGCCGATGGGGGAGTAGCCACTCGTCATCCCCTTCGCGCAGGTGATGATGTCGGGTACATAGCCGAAGTCGTCACAGGCGAACATGGAGCCGATCCGCCCGAACGCGCAGATCACCTCGTCAGAGACCAGCAGTACGTCGTACTCGTCGCAGATCTCGCGGACCCGCTGGAAGTACCCGGGCGGCGGCGGGAAGCAGCCGCCGGAGTTCTGCACCGGCTCGAGGAAGACGGCGGCCACGGTGTCCGGCCCTTCGAACTCGATCGCCTCGGCGATCCGGTCGGCGGCCCACTGCCCGAATGCCTTGACGTCGTCCCGGAGGTGCTCCGGCGCGCGGTAGTGGTTGGTGTTCGGCACCTTGAAGGCCCCTGGCACCAGCGGCTCGAACATCTCCTTGGCCGCGGGGATGCCGGTGATGGACAAGGCGCCTTGCGGGGTCCCGTGATAGGCCACCGACCGGCTGATGACCTTGTGCTTGGTGGGTTTCCCGGTGAGCTTGAAGTACTGCTTGGCCAGCTTCCACGCGGTCTCGACCGCCTCACCGCCCCCCGTGGTGAAGAACACCCGGTTGAGGTCGCCCGGCGCATACGCAGCGATCCGTTCCGCGAGCTCGACGGCGCGCGGGTGCGCATACGACCAGAGCGGGAAGAAGGCGAGCTCCTGGGCCTGCTTGGCCGCCGCCTCGGCGAGCTCGACGCGGCCGTGCCCGACCTGGACGACGAACAGGCCGGCGAGGCCGTCGATGTACTCCTTGCCCCGGTCGTCCCAGATTCGGTGACCCTCACCGCGGACGATGACCGGCGGACCGGATCCCTCTGTCTCCCAAGCGGAATGGCGGGTGAAGTGGCCCCAGAGGTGGTTTCGCGCCGCGTCCGCATACGTCGAACCCGAAGGGGTATGCGTCGGGCCCACCGGCTCGCTGAAGGTGCCTGGTGTCGTGGTCATGCTGGTCTCCTACCGGGTGCCCCATCGGTACTGCTGCTTGTTGAGCTTGAGATAGACGAAGGTCTCGGTGGCGCCGACCCCCGGCAGGCCGCGGATCTGCCGCATGACGACGTCGAGCAGGTGATTGTCGTCCTCGCAGACCACCTCTACGAGCAGATCGAAACTGCCAGCCGTCGTGACGACGTACGACACCTCCGGCATCGCGCACAGCGTGTCGGCGACCTCTCGGACGTCGCCGGGGACGCGGACGCCGACCATGGCCTGCCGGGTGAATCCCACCTGGAGGGGATCGGTGACGGCGACGATCTGCATGACGTCGGCGTCGATGAGCTTCTGGACCCGCTGCCGGACCGCCGCCTCGGACAGCCCGACCTCGCGCGCGATGGTCACGAACGGCTGCCGGCCGTCCTCCTGGAGCAGCTCGACGATCCGTTTCGACACGTCGTCGAGCGGCGTGGCCAGCCCTGAGGTGCGGTTAGGCATGGTGTCGATCCTCCCGGACGACGAAATCCGTCGTCAACCCCTGGATCGGAAACGAAATCCGTGGTTATCTGGGACGCCATGAGGACCCTGCGCAACTTCGTCGGCGGCGCCTACGCCGACCCTGAGTCCGACGCCCGGAGTGACGTCATCGACCCCTCGACCGCCCAGGTGGTCGCCAGCGCCCCGGTCTCCACCGCGGCGGACGTCGACGCCGCATACTGGGCCGCCTCGACCGCCTTCGAGACCTGGGGGCAGACCACCCCGAGCGAGCGCCAGCAGGCCCTGTTGCGGTTTGCCGACGCGATCGAGTCGCACGCCGACGAGCTGATCCGGCTCGAGAGCGAGAACACCGGCAAGCCGCACGCGCTCACCGCGAGCGAGGAGATCCCGCCGATGGTCGACCAGCTCCGGTTCTTCGCCGGGGCGGCGCGGGTGCTCGAGGGCAGGGCGGCGGGTGAGTACATGGCCGGCCACACGTCGTGGGTCCGCCGCGAGCCGATCGGCGTCGTCGGCCAGGTCACGCCGTGGAACTACCCGATGATGATGGCGATCTGGAAGATCGGGCCCGCGCTCGCGGCCGGCAACACGGTCGTGCTCAAGCCCAGCGACACGACTCCCGAGACGACCCTGAAGCTCGCCGAGCTGGCGGCGGAGTTCCTGCCACCCGGCACGTTCAACGTCGTCTGCGGCGACCGCGACACCGGCCGCGCGGTGGTGGAGCACCCGACTCCTGCACTGGTGGCCATCACCGGGTCGGTCCGCGCAGGTATGCAGGTGGCCGAGAGCGCGTCGCATCAGGTGAAGCGTGTGCACCTCGAGCTCGGCGGCAAGGCCCCCGTGGTCGTCTTCGACGACGCCGACCTGGAGAAGGCGGTCGAGGGCATCGCCGTCGCGGGGTACTTCAACGCGGGCCAGGACTGCACCGCGGCCACCCGGGTGCTCGCCGCGCCCCGCATCCACGACGACTTCGTCGCGGCGATCAGTGAGTATGCGCGCAGCTCGGCCAAGGTCGGGATGCCGGACGACGACGACGCACTCTTCGGGCCGGTCAACAACGCCGCGCAGCTGGGCCGGGTCACTGGGTTCCTCGACCGCCTGCCCGACCATGCCTCGGTCGGGGCCGGCGGGCATCGGTTGTCGTCCTTGGGCGACGGCTACTTCCTCGAGCCGACGGTTGTCTCCGGGCTCCGCCAGGACGACGAGGCGGTCCAGGACGAGATCTTCGGGCCGGTCATCACCGTTCAGCGGTTCGACGACGAGTCCGAGGCGATCCGCTGGGCCAACGGGGTCGACTACGGGCTCGCGTCGAGCGTGTGGACCACGGACTTCGGCCGGGCCATGCGGGTCTCCAAGGCGCTCGACTTCGGCTGCGTGTGGATCAACACCCACATCCCGCTGGTCGCCGAGATGCCGCA
>DATLQE010000011.1:0-8600 GCA_035535335.1 Lapillicoccus sp.
CGGCCGGCCTCCCCCAGCTCGAGCGGACGGAACGTGTCGACCATGACGGCGAGCTCGTCGAAGTAGTGGACGCCGATCGAGCCCTCCGTTGCGCCGGGCTGCGGTCCGTGGGGGTGGCCGCCGGGGTGCACCGAGATCGACCCCTTGCCGATCCCCGAACCCTTGCGCGCCTCGTAGTCGCCGTCGACGTAGAACATGATCTCGTCGCTGTCGACGTTGGAGTGGTAGTAGGGCACCGGGATCGACAGCGGGTGATAGTCGACCTTGCGCGGCACGAAGTTGCAGATCACGAAGTTCCAGCCCTCGAACACCTGGTGCACCGGCGGGGGCTGGTGGACGCGTCCCGTGATCGGCTCGAAGTCGGCCACGTTGAAGACGTATGGGTAGAGACACCCGTCCCAGCCCACCACGTCGAGGGGATGGAAGGGCAACGTATGCACCGTGCCGACGACCCCTCCGGGTCCGGACCCGCGGTGCTTGATGAACACCTCGGTCTCGTCCGACGGCCGCGCTCCCACGTCCTCCGCCAGCAACGGACCCTCCGGCAACCGCAGGTCACGCTCGCAGTAGGGCGAGTGCTCGAGGAACTGGCCGTACTTCGACAGGTACCGCTTCGGCGGCGAGATGTGCGAGTTCGCCTCGATCGCATACGTGCGCACCGGGTCCCGGGGCGAGCGGCGGGGCAGCCACCGGTGCGTCGTCGCGCGGGGGATGACGACGTAGTCGCCCGGCCCCACGTCGAACGCCCCGAACACCGTCTCCACGCGCGCCCGGCCCCGCTCGACGAAGACGCACTCGTCACCGATCCCGTTGCGATACCAGGGCGAAGGCTGGGCCGACACCGCATACGAGATGCGCACGTCGCCGTTCCCAAGGACCAGCCGCCGCCCCGTCGCCGGGTCCGTCCGGCGCACGGCGGCCGCGTCGAAGAGGTCGTGCAACCGCAGATGCCGCGGCACGAGCGGGTGGTTCGGTGTGGTCGAGAGGTCGCCGACCGCCCACTCGCGGGCGTCGGCGATCGTCGACGGGATGTTGCGGTGATAGAGCAGCGACGAGTCGGACGAGAAGCCCTCCTCCCCCATCAGCTCCTCGTAGTAGAGGCCACCCTGCCTTCCCCGCGACGACGGCTGCCGATGCTGCGTGTGCCGCTTGTGCGGAACGCTGCCCATCCGCTGGTAATGCGCCATCGCTGCTCCCCTTCATGACCACAACTGTCCGATAATCGGACATCCCTGTCCCGATATCCTAGCGAACATGACGAGCTGGCTCGACCTCGACGCGACGGATCCGTTCGGCCTCCAGACCCTCCCCTACGGCGTCTTCTCCTCGGCGACGCGGCCGGACCGGCGAATCGGTGTGCGCATCGGCACCCACGTCCTCGACGCCGCGGCCGCCGCGGAGCAGGCCGGCATGGAGTCCGGCGAGACTTGGGCCTGCACCAGCCTGAACCGCTTTCTCGCCCGCGGGCCCCGTGCCTGGGCCGCCGCACGCGAGTGGCTGACCATGGTCCTCTCCGACGACGCCTACCGGGACGCCGTCGAGCCGTTCCTCCACTCGCTCGACGAGGTGGCGCTGCACCTTCCCTTCGAGGTCGCGGACTACGTCGACTTCTACGCCAGTGAGCACCACGCGGCGAACCTCGGCGCGATCTTCCGCCCCGACAACCCCGCCCTGCCGGCCGCCTGGAGACACCTCCCGATCGGGTACCACGGCCGCTCGGGCACCGTCGTCGTCAGCGGCACCGACGTCATCCGCCCGAACGGCCAACGCCGGGCACCGGACGGCGGCCGGCCCCTCTTCGGTCCGAGCACCCGGCTCGACATCGAGGCCGAGGTCGGCTTTGTCGTCGGAGGCGCGACGGCGCTCGGTATGCCCGTGGCCGTGCCAGAGGCGACCGACCACCTCTTCGGGGTGGTCTTGCTCAACGACTGGAGCGCCCGCGACATCCAAGCGTGGGAGTACGTGCCGCTCGGCCCGTTCCTCGGAAAGTCTTTTGCCACAAGCATTTCCGCGTGGGTCACCCCGATGGCGGCGTTCGAGTCAGCGCGGGTGGACCTCCCAACACAGGACCCGCAACCGCACGACTACCTCCACCATGAGACCGCGCGCGGGATCGACCTCCACCTCGAGGTCACCTTCAACGGGGTTGTCGTCAGCCGCCCCGAGTACCGCCACATGTACTGGTCCCCCGAGCAGATGCTCGCGCACCTCACGGTCAACGGCGCCTCACTGCGGGACGGCGACCTCTTCGGATCCGGCACGGTCAGTGGTGCCGATTCGGGCACCCTGGGCAGCCTGGTCGAGCTCACCGAGAACGGTGCGAACCCTCTCGCCCTCGACGACGGGACGACGCGGGGGTTCCTCGAGGACGGGGACGTCGTCACCATGACCGCCTGGGCGCCCGGCCCGGGCGGCACCCGCATCGGCGTCGGCGAGGTCACCGGCCGGGTCGTCCCCGCGCGGTAGCGTCCGCGGCTCAGGCGAGGGCGTCACCCACCTCACCGGCCGCGGCGACCACGGCGGGACCGACCCGCTCCTCGTCGAGGTCGGTGAGAGCGACGACGCCCACCGAGCCCTCCACCTCCCCCGCGGGCAGTGGCGCGGCCACGCCGTACGCGCCGGGCTGCAGCTCACTCCGACTGGACACCCAGCCCTCGCCGCCCTCACGACCCCGCACGATCGCCCGCCCGGCCGCACCCCGGTCGAGGGCGTGCCGGGTCCCCGCCCGGTAGGCGACGTGGACGTCGGTCCAGGTCGGCTCGACCACGACCACCGCGAGGGCCGCATCTCCATCGACCAGGGTCAGATGAGCGGTCGCCCCCACCTCATCGGCCAGCCGGCGCAGCACCGGCGTCGCGGCCGCCCGCACCAGCGGCGCGACCGCCGCGGCGAGCCGCGACACCGCATACCCCAGTCGCACCCGCCCGTCGGGCAGGCGTCCGACGTACCCGTGGGACTCGAGCGTCCCCAACAGTCGGTATGCGGCGGTGCGGCTCATCCCGAGACTCGCCGCGAGGGCGGTGACGGTCACGCCCGCCGCATTCTCGGGACGGGCGAGCAGGTCGAGCAGGCGCAGACCTCGGTCGAGGGTCAGCGAGAACGAGCCGCGAGTCTCATCACGCTCGGGTCCAACGGCTCCGTCAGCGCCCACGACGTCGCACGACGACGTTGGTCGCGGCGATCTTGTCGTGCAGCGCCTGTCGCTTGTCGTCCCAGAGCGGCCAGAGCAGGTTGAGGATCATGAGGAGGGACCCCACGGCGCCCACACCGGGAAGGAGCGACAGCAGGCTCGACCCGATGAAGATGATCTGTCGCTTGAGGGCGACCAGCACCGAGGGATTGCCGGGCTGGTCGCGAAGTCGCACGGCGATGCCGAGGGCCATCTTGCCGGGCGTCGCACCTCGCCAGGTCAGGAACGCGACCTGGTAAACAACCGTGACGACCAGGCTGACCAGGCTGAGGGCCAGGACGTAGCCGTAGATCTCGTTCGCGAGCTCGGCCTGGTTGATCGTCGGATCGACGCCGCGTTGCGCCTCGTCCAGCAGGTCGGAGAGCCACGCGGTGTACCAGGTGACCAGCTGTGAGATCCAGTACCAGCCGGCCAGGGTCGTGAGGACCGCCAGGATCAGCATGTCGATGAGGTAGGCACCGACCCGTTGGCCGTAGCTCGCGAGGGGCACGCCGTCCGGCGTCGTCTTGACGCCCAGAGCGCTGGCGTAAGCGGGCGGCATCGCGCTGTAACCGCCCTGCGCGTATCCCGGTGGCCCGTACTGCGGCCCGCCGGACTGTCCGTACTGGCCGTACTGCTGTCCGTAGGGCGGCTGCTGCTGCCCGTAAGGGGGCTGCTGCCCATACGGCGGCTGCCCATAGTCCCGGGGAGGGAACTGCTGGTTGTCCCCGGGCAGCTGTTGAGTCGGCTCCTGCGGAAGCTGTTGGGTGGGCGACTGCCGCGACGGTGTGCCCTGCGCGAGCCCGATCGTCGACTGCCCAGCGGACGGCGACATGCGCGGTGTCGTGTGCGTGGTCCACACCACCCCGTCGAAGTAGCGGAGGTTCTCGGGGTTCTCCGGGTCGTCGTACCACCCGGCGCGCTGGTTCATGATGCCGAGTTTCCCACACCGGCTCGACGCGCCAGCGCGCACCGGCATTCTCCTCAGAGGTTGCCGCGCCGCTCCTGCTCGCGCTCGATGGCCTCGAACAGCGCCTTGAAGTTCCCCTTCCCGAACCCCAACGAGCCGTGTCGCTCGATGAGCTCGAAGAAGACCGTCGGACGGTCGCCAAGGGGCTTGGTGAAGATCTGCAGGAGGTAGCCGTCCTCGTCGCGGTCGACGAGGATGCCGCGCTTCTGCAGCTCGTCGATCGGCACCCGCACCTCGCCGATCCGGGCCCGCAGCTCAGGATCCTCGTAGTACGAGTCTGGAGTGTTGAGGAACTCGACACCGTTCTCGCGCAACGCATCCACGGTCGCGAGGATGTCGTTGGTGGCCACCGCGAGGTGCTGGGCGCCGGGTCCGCGGTAGAACTCCAGGTACTCGTCGATCTGGCTCTTGCGCTTGCCGACCGCGGGCTCGTTGAGCGGGAACTTGACTCGGTGGTTGCCGTTGGCCACGACCTTGGACATGAGCGCCGAGTAGTCGGTGGCGATGTCGTCGCCGACGAACTCGGCCATGTTCACGAAGCCCATGACCCGGTTGTAGAACGCCACCCACTCATCCATCCGGCCCAGCTCGACGTTGCCGACGATGTGGTCGAGGGCCTGGAACAGCCGCTTCGGCTGGCCCTCGCGGCGCGTGACCGTCGAGGCGGCCTCGACGTAGCCGGGACGGTACGGCCCGGCGTATCGGCGCCCGTCCACGACGCGCTGGACGAGGGTATGCCGCGTGTCGCCGTAGGTGGCGATGGCGGCGGTGCGGATGGTGCCGTGCTCGTCGGACTCGTCGTGCGGCTCCTCGAGGACGGTGGCCCCGGCGCGGCGGGCCTGCGCGATGCACCGGTCGACGTTCGGCACCTCGAGCGCGATGTCGACCACACCGTCACCGTGCCGGCGGTGGTGGTCGGCGTGTGCGCTGTCCGGGTGAACCGCGCCGGAGATCACGAACCGGATCGAGCCGGACTCGAGGACGTACGACTTGTGGTCCCGGAAGCCGGTCTCCGGCCCGCGGTAGGCGACCAGCTGCATACCCCACGCCGCCTGGTAGTAGTGCGCGGTCTGCGTGGCGTTCCCCACGACGAAGACGATGGCGTCCCAGCCGGTCACCGGGAAGACGTCCTTCTCCTCGTCGTACTCCACGAGACCGACCAGCTGCTTGAGCTGGTCGACGTCGAACCCGGCGTCGCGCTCCTGCTGGGTCAGGTCATGGTGCTGCTCGCTGATCGGGGACACCGTCGTCGTCATGCGGGAAGGATCCGGCGATGACGGCCGATGGTCAACCGGAGGCGGAGGCGCTGGTCAGGGTGCGCAGATTGTTGGCCGAACCGGGTGGTGTGATGGACACTCTGTCCATGCCCCACTCGATACTGGACGAGCTGGACGCTCGCCTCGTCCGCCTCTTGACCGACGAGCCGAACGTCGGCGTGCTCGGGGCGTCACGACAGTTGGGCGTCGCCCGAGGGACGGTCCAGGCGCGTCTCGACCGGCTCACGCGGCGGGGCGTGATCCGGTCGTTCGCCCCAACCGTGGACCCGGCGGCGCTGGGCTACCCCGTGACCGCGTTCTGCACGCTCGAGATCCGCCAAGGCCGCGGGCACGGGCCGGTCGTCGACCACCTGGGCCGGATTCCGGAGGTGCTCGAGGCGCATACGATCACCGGCTCCGGCGACCTGCTGATCCGGGTCGTCGCGCGCGACAACGCCGACCTCCAGCGGGTGATCGACCTCGTCGTCGACGACTCGCACGTGATCCGGGCCTCGACGGCGATCTCGCTGGCGACCCGGATCGACTACCGGACGGCGCCCCTCGTCTCCGCCGCCGCGGCTGATGACGCGCTTCAGTCGTCGTGGCCCTCCGCACGACGCAGCCCCTCGTAGATCTCCTTGCACACCGGGCATACCGGGAACTTGTTGGGGTCGCGACCCGGCACCCAGACCTTGCCGCAGAGGGCGACAACCGGGTCCCCGCTGAGCGCGCTCTCGAGGATCTTCTCCTTGCGCACGTAGTGGGCAAACCGCTCGTGGTCTCCCGGCTCGGCGAGCTGCTCCTGGGTCTCCTCCCGCTCGAGGACCGTCGTCGCGGTGCTCGGTCCGGACGGGCCTGAGGGCTCCGGGTATGGGTCGCTCATCTCGCGAGTGTATGCGGGTGGTCAGCCACCGAAGAGGCGGCGCCACCAGCCCCGGGCCGGGGTGGGAACCGGATCGTCGGTCACCGGAGCGGGGGGTGTCGGCGGAGCGACGGCCGACCGCAGCTCGCGCCACTGTTGGACGACCTCGTCGACATCGACCGTTCGCGCCAGAAGGGGTGGCAGGTTTCCCACGGCCGGACGGAGACGGTCGATCTTCACCCGGTGGTTGAAGTCCTCGAGGATCTCCCGGACCTGAACCTCGCTCCGCACGTCGGCCAGGGACTCGGGAAACGAGGCCGCCTCCTTGCGCAGCGCCAGCGGCGTCGGGAGCGCACCGGAGATGTCGAGCTTCTCGCGTTTGATGTAATTGCGGACCCACCAGTCGGGGTCGTTCGGGTCACCGAGATCGCCGAGCGGCTTGCCGGCGCCCGGCAGGTTGTCGAACTCGCCGCGCTCCCGGGCCTCCCGGATCTGCCGGTCGACCCACCCCTCGCGGTTCTGCTGGCTCATCCACCCATTCTGGGCAGTCAGTTCAAGGACGGGTCGTCGGGGTAGCTGGCGACGAGCTTGAGGCTGTCCTTCTGCCGCAGCAGCACCTCCGACCACAGGTGCTCCGGTGCGACCGAGAAGGCATCACGCGACTCGCTGTCCACGACGTACCAGTCGCCCCGGAGGATCTCGAGCTCGAGCTGCCCGCCGGACCATCCCGCATACCCGGCGAAGATCCGCATACCCGCCACCTCCGGCGCGACGAGGTTCGGCGGGGCGTCGAGGTCGACCAGCCCCAGGCCCCCGAAGAGGTGTTTGATGCCGAGCGGCTCGGGTTCGTCACCGGGGACCGTGACCAGCCCGATGGCGGAGTTCAGCTCGACCGGGCCGCCCTGGAACACCGTCTTCGGCGTCGAGGCCACCGACTTCCATCCGGGCAGCACGGCATCGATGTCAGCCTCGAGCGGCCGGTTGAGGATGACGCCCTGAGCACCCTCCTCGTCGTGGTGGAGCAGCAGCACGACGGACCGGCGGAACGTCTCCTCCTCGATCTGCGGGGACGCCACGAGGAGACGACCCGCGAGGAAGGCCCACCCGTCACCGGCCACCGCGTCAGTCTGACATTCCCGACTGACCGTGCGGCTCAGGCCCACAGGGGCCCGCGGCACCGGTCACGCTCGCGGTTCTCGACGCCTACCGGTATGCGTGTCCGCCGGCTTGGCGACCCCGCGGGCCGGAGCGCTCCTGCCGATGCGGTCGAGCCGGACGGGACGAGCGTCGCCGGGGACGTGGCTCGCCTTCGAGCAGACGGCGGAACTCTGCGTCGGGGACCGGCACACCGCTCGGCGTGCGGCCACCGGTGGCGGTGATCGTCGGGTCGCCGGGGACGGCCTTGGCGGGGATCACATCGACCCCGGCGTCGCGGAGCTGCCGCTCCATGGTGCGGCGCTGGTGGGGAAGGGCGAGGGTGACGACGGTCCCCACCTCCCCGGCCCGCGCGGTGCGGCCGGCCCGGTGGAGGTAGTCCTTGTGGTCGGCAGGCGGGTCGACCTGGAGGACGACCGACACGTCGTCGACGTGGATGCCGCGCGCGGCGACGTCGGTCGCGACGAGCACCGGCAGCGATCCCTCGCGGAAGGCCCCGAGAACCCGGTTGCGCACCCCCTGGCTGAGTCCGCCGTGCAGCGCGGCGGCGAGGACGCCCTGCTCGCGCAGCTGCTGGGCGACGCGGTCGGCGCCCAGCTTGGTGCGGACGAAGACGAGCGTCCGGCCCGGCCGGTTGGCGACCTCGGCGGTGATGACCTTCTTGTGCGCCGGCTCGACGAGGAGGGCATGGTGGCGCATCGTCGTGACGGCGGCCACGGCCTCGTCGGTGGAGTGGGTCACCGGGTCGGTGAGGTACCGCTCGACGAGCCCGTCCACGCCGCGGTCGAGGGTGGCCGAGAAGAGCAGCCGTTGGCCACCTTCCGGGAGCCGGTCGAGGATGGTCGTGATCTCCGGCAGGAACCCCATCTCGGCCATGTGGTCGGCCTCGTCGAGGACGGCGATCTGCACGTCGCCGAGCTCGACGGCGCCCCGGTCGAGGAGGTCGTTGAGCCGGCCCGGGGTGGCGATGAGGAGGTCGACGCCGTGGTTCAGGGCGGCGATCTGGGTCGTATAGCTGAGGCCGCCGGCGACCAGCTTGTGCCGCAGGCCCATGACGTGCACGAACGGCTCCAGGGCGTCGGACACCTGCATGGCCAGCTCTCGCGTCGGCACGAGGACCAGCGCTCGCGGACGCCGGGGCGGCGAGGAGGGCGCGTCAGCGGCGAGCCGGGCGACCATGGGCAGTCC
>DATLQE010000012.1:0-14733 GCA_035535335.1 Lapillicoccus sp.
TGCTCTGGTGCCGCACCGTTACCTTTGGCGTTGCGGCCAATACCTCGCCGTGCGAGGGCGTCAAGGAGCGCGTGTGACCCCGGAACCGAGGCGCTACGAACCGTTGCCCTCGTACGCCCCGGTGGCCGGTTCCGTGGACCGGGGGTTGGACCTGGCGGTCCTCACGCTGCCGGAGGAACCGACCGTGCTCGCCGTCGACGGACCGCACGTCCTCGACTGGGAGATCTTCGTCGCCGGCCTGCGTCGCGCAGCCCAGAAGCGTGGGACACCGGTCGAGACCTGTGACGTGCGCAACGACTTTGCGTCGTGGTCGGACGTGCTCGAGCGGACCTCGTCGGCTGTTCTGCGTGACGACCCGGACTTCGAGACGATCCCGGACTGCGATCTTCGGGTCTGCTTCGACACGATTCCCGCCGTGCGGCGCCCAGAACGCGGGCTTCTCGTCGTGTACGGCCCGGGCGCGGCGCTGCTCGAGCACGACGTCCTGTGGTACGCCGACCTGCCGAAGCGGTTTGCCGAGGCGGCCATCGCGGCGGCCACGGTCACCAACCTCGGTCAGCGGGACGGGGAAGGACCGGCCAGCACGAAGCGGCTGTTCTACGTCGACTGGCCGCTTCTCGACCGCCACCGCGACCGCATCGCCGGTGACATCGGCCGGTGGATCGACACCCAGGACGACGCGGCCAACCCCACCTCGCTCGACGGCGAGTGCCTGCGCCGGACGATGAGGACCCTGGCGGAGCAGCCGGTCCGGACCAGGCCGACCTTCAACACCACCTCGTGGGGCGGTCATTGGGCGCAACGGACGCTCGGCATGAACCCCGATGCGCGCAACACCGCGCTGGGCTACGAGCTCATCGCCCCCGAGAGCGGGCTCCTCATCGGCGGGCCGGAAGCCCGAGTCGAGATCCCCCTCCAGCTGCTCGTCGCACGACACCCCCAGCAGGTCATGGGCTCTGAGGTCGTCGAGTCGTTCGGGACCTCCTTCCCCGTTCGCTTCGACTACCTCGACACCGTCGACGGCGGGAGCCTCTCCGTGCACTGTCACCCGCAGGAGTCCTACATGCGGGAGGTGTTCGGTTGGCCGTACACGCAGCACGAGACGTACTACCTCATGGTGGGCGGCGAGAACCGCAGGGTGTTCCTGGGGCTGCGCGCCGACGTCGATGTCGAGCTCTTCGAGAAGGAGGCGCACGAGGCGCACCGCCACGGCACCGCGTTCGACATCGAGCGCCACGTACAGGTCTTCCCCGCCCAGCCGCACCAGCTCTTCCTCATCCCCGCTGGCACACCGCACGGTAGTGGCGAGGGGAACGTCGTGCTCGAGGTGAGCGCCACGCCGTACCTGTACTCGCTGCGCTTCTACGACTGGCTGCGTCGGGACGCCGACGGCCGGCAACGGCCGGTCCACGTCGAGCACGCCTTCGACAACCTCGACCGCGTGCGGACGGGGGACGCGGTGGGCGAGGAGCTCGTGCCGCAGCCCCGCCCGCTTCGTGACGGAACGGGTTGGTACGAGGAGCTTCTCGGCGCGCTGCCCGAGATGTTCTTCGAGGTGCGGCGTCTCGTTCTCGAACCGGCCGGCCGGGCGCCCGACGACACCGCCGGGCGGTTCCACGTCCTCAACGTCGTCGAGGGGTCCGGCGTGACGGTCCAGACCGCTGCCGGTCATCGGCATCCGCTGGCGTACGCCGAGACCTTGCTCGTCCCCGCGGCCGTCGGCCGGTACACGCTGCACGCGGATGGCAAGGCTCGGGTACGCGTCGTCAAGGCGATGGTGCGATGAGGACCCCAGCGAGTGATATCCACCCGGTCCTCGACATCGGCGGCACCCACGTCACGGCCGCGCTGGTCGACCTCGGGTCCGGCCGGGTGGTGACCGGGACGACGAGTCGGCGCAGCCTCGATGGCGCCGCTCCGGCCGCGGTGCTGCTCGAGCTGATCGTCGGATGCGCGAGGGAGGTGGCCGCCCCCGATCGGGCGGCGTGGGGTGTTGCCGTGCCTGGACCGTTCGACTACACGGAGGGCATCGCTCGCTTCGAGGGAGTGGGCAAGTTCGACGCGCTGAACGGCGTCGACATGGGTGCGGTGCTTCGCCGTGAGCTACCGGCGAGACCGAGCGCGGTGGTGTTCGTCAACGACGCGATCGCCTTCGCCCTCGGCGAGTGGGTGTTCGGAGCCGGCGCCGGCCACACCCGGATGGTCGCGCTCACGCTGGGGACGGGCGTGGGGTCGGCGTTCCTCGACGGCGGCGTTCCGGTCGCTTCGGGGCCGCGGGTCCCCACGCGCGGGGAGGTGTTTCGGCTGCAGATCGACGGTCGCCCGTTGGAAGACACCGTGTCGCGGCGGGCACTGCTGCGCGAGTATGCCCGGATCGTGACGCAGTCGCCGGCCACCGACGTTCGCGAGATCGCCGACCGGGCGCGCGCCGGCGACGCGGCCGCGGACCAGGTGCTGCGCACCGCGTTCACCCGGTTGGGTGTGGCTCTGGCGCCATGGCTCAGCCGGTTCGGCGCCACCGCGCTTGTCGTCGGTGGTTCCATGGGTCGTTCCTGGGACCTCGTCCACCCGCCCCTGACGGCCGGGATCCGGTCCAGCTCCACGGACGGCGCCGACCTGACGGTGGTGGCGGCCCGCGAGTCAGAGAGCTCGGCGCTGCTGGGAGCGGCGTGGTGGGCGGTGCGCGGTAGTGGACTTCGGGAGACGTGATCGCCGGTATGCCGGAGGTCCGCCGGTTCGGGTGCCATCAGGTTGAATCGCAACGTGACCGACCCGAGTCCCTGGCAGACCGAGCTGCTCGACCTGGACGTATACCTCTCCCGCGTGGGCGAGCCGGCGGCCGCCCCGTCGCGACCGGCGCTCCACGCGCTGCACGAGGCGCACGTTCGGACGTTCACCTTCGACAACATCGACGTCATCCTCGACCAACATCCCGGCGTGCGGTTGGACGCCGTCCAGGAGAAGTTCGTCGGCCGCGGGCGCGGCGGCTACTGCTTCGAGCACAACGTCGTCTTCGCCGCCGTCCTGGAGCGCCTGGGGTACGACGTGGAGCGCAGGCTGGGACGAGTGGGCGACCCGTCGGCGCCGCGCACCCACTGTGTCCTGGTCGTGACGGTCGACGGTGAGCGGGTCCTGGCGGATCCGGGCTTCGGGATGAGCCTGCTGCGCCCGATCTCGCTGACCGACGGCGCGGAGGACGACTACGGGGGCTGGCGGTACCGACTGCGCCAGGTGACCCTTGGCGCCGGCTGGGGCTGGGCCCTCGAGCGCTGGCGCGACGAGCACTGGGAGGCGATGCACCTCCACGACGAGCTGCCCGTACACCCGCTGGACTACGTCGTGGGGCATCACTTCACGAGCACGTACCCGAGCATCCACTTCCGGCAGATGCTGATGCTCACGCGCCATCTGCCGGACCGGCACGTCGCCGTCACCCACGAGACGGTCACGGTGCGACGTCCGGGGCGCCCGACCGAACACCGCGAGCTGCGCGACGGACAGCTGGACGACCTGCTGGACGAGCTGGCCGTGCCGCTCACGGCCGACGAGCGAACGGCGCTGAACGCCAAGGCGCGGGAGCTGCGCTCCCGCGCATCCGGCTAGAACAGGGCGCTCATGAGGGCGCGCCGTCCGGCCGCCACCCGATCGTCTCCGGGTCCCACCACCTCGAACAGCTCGAGCAGGTGCTCGCGGGCGGCGTTGCGGTCGTCGCCGGATGTGGCCCGGACGGTGTCGACGAGGCGCGTGAACGCCTCCTCGACGTGGCTGCCGAGCAGGTCCAGGTCGGCGACGAGGATCTGGGACGCCACGTCGGTGGGGTCGGCGGAAGCGGCGGCGCGAGCGGCCACCGGGTCGACCCCCTCGGTGCGCCTCAGCAGGCCCACCTGAGCCAGCCCGGCCTTGGCCTCGAGGTCGGCCGGGTTGGCCGCGAGCGCCTGCTCGTACGCCGTGGCCGCTCCCTCGAGGTCGCCCGCCTCGATGGCGTCGAAGGCCGCGGCGATATGGGGAGGCAGCTCGGGTTCGGCCTCCTCGCCCGACTCCTCGCCCGCCACAGCGGCCGCGTCGTCAGGCCCGGTGCTGACCCGCCCGGTGATGCCGTTCTGCACCGCGACCTGAAGCAGCTCGTCGACGACCGGCTGGACCTCCTGCGGGAGCAGTGGACCTACGAAGAGCGGCAGCGGCCGGCCCTGCAGCAGGGCGATGGTGACGGGCACCTGCTGGACCTGCAGCGCGCGGAGCAGTCCCGGGTTCTCGTCGACGTCCACCGAGACGACCTGGAACCGGCCCTGGTTCGACGCGGCGAGGCCGCCCATGACCTTGGCGAAGTCGCCGGACTCGGGCAGCCTCGACGACCACAGCACCACGACGACCGGGTAGCGCAGACTGGCGTTGACGAACTCCTGGAACGTCGCGTCCGTCCCGGTGACGAAGAGTCCAGCGGTGCCCCCGGTCGGCGTGGCCGCATCAGCCGCGCCGCCGGATGCCGACGGTGTTCCAGCCCCTCCCGGTCCCGCACCAGGGGCCGGCGGCGCCGCACGCTTGAGCGCGGACAGATCGACCGCTCCGCGCAGCGCGGACGGCGGGAAGGGTTGCGAGGTCATGGCGTCATTCTTGCCGATCGGTAGGCAAGTCCGGTCGCCCGGTCCGCCGCGGAGGACCGTCGCGGCCGGACGGGCCGGTCAGGTGCCGGTCGCGGCGACGAGATGCTCCTGGGCGGCGACGACCTGCGCCTGCCCACTGTCGGGGATGACGAACACGACGAACTCCAGGCTGTCGAGCGTCGCCTCAGCCTTGACCGCGGACAGCCCGGTCAGGGCCTTGAACGGTTCCGAGACGTTGATGGTGCCGGACGTCCGGTTGAGGAGCGTGTCCTTGCGCTCGAGGACAGTGAACGCCAGGGCGCCGCGGTCTCCGGCGAGGCGGAGGCCTCCCGCGACGTCCTTGGCGAGGTGCTGCTCGGTGAACGAGCCGACGGTGACGACCTTGTCGGCCTGGTCCTTCGCCGCCGCCTTGATCTTGTTGGCGAAGGCGTCGTCGGTGAACGGTCGGTTGTCGGCGGCCGGCGGTGCTGGATAGGCGAGCGACGCCGCATACGCGCCGACGAGCTGCTCCGGCTCGACGGCCAGGCCGGCGGCGTCGTCGCCCAGGGAAGGTGCGCCCTGGGTGACCTGGTCGAACGCGGGTACCTCGGTGGCCGGGAGCATCGGTGCGCTGGCGGCGATCTTGAAGGGAGAGTGGACGTCCGGGGTCACGAGCAGGGAGAGGACCGGGAGCCCGGACTTGGCCCGGGTGGTCTGGACGACCATCGACCGCGGGTAGCCGAGCCCGTTAGACACGGCCAGCACGACGGGGGGTGCCGGGCTGAGGGTCAGGGCGTCCTTCTGCTCCTGGGTGAGCGTGCCGGCGAGCTTGGCGTCGGCCTTGGCCGCGGTGAGGGCGTCTCCGGTGAAGGCGGAGTCGCGCAGGGCGTCGCCCTCAGCACCGGGCGTCGCGGTGGCCTTCTGGGCCGTGTCGACGACCTGCGCGGCGATGGTCTGCGCGCGGGAGCCGGAGACGGCGCCGCCGACGGTAGCGGTCGGCGGGTCCGAGATGCCGGCGACCGATGCGCAGGACGCCAGCGACCCGGCGAGCGCGGCCGCGCCGACGACCGCGCCGAGACGACGGGTGAGGCGCGGGGTCATCGCCGCTCCTCGGCCCGCTCGTGAGCCTCTGTGGGTTCGGGCTGCGGAGTCGGCGGGGCGGCCGGCGTCCCGTCGTCACCGGATTCGTCCTCGGGCGTCGTCCGCCAGTTCTGCCACAGCCATCCACCGGCGAACGCCATGACGATGAGCCCCACGACGAGCGCCACCAGCGCTTGGAGGAACCAGGTGTTCCGGGCGACGGTGACGTCGACGTCGAACGAGCCGCCCTGGGTGGGATACACGAGGACCGACTCCGGCGCCTGGTCCTGCGTGACCGTGATGGAACCCTCCCCGGTGGAGCGCCAGACGTGCGCGTCGGACGGGTCCGCAAGGTCGCTGGAGCCGAGCTGTTCGATGGTCAGCGTGCGCGCCGGGAAGTCGGCCGACGCGACGAAGTTGTGCTTCGCCTGGCCGACCAGCTCGTCGGTGTCCTGCGGGACAGCCGCTCCGAGGAAGACCGGTCCGGACGCGGCGCTGGCCGTCACCGTGACGGGAGCGGTGACCCGGTTGAGGACGTTCGGCCCGAGGACGAGCGGCGCGTTAGAGGTGGCGTGGAACGCCGCGGTGCCCTTCGGACCGAGGATGAACGCGAACCATGCGCCGAACACCGCGAGACCAAGGCCGAGCAGTGCCGCCAGGGCAACCGCGATACGGCGTGCGAGAGCCACGGGTGGGGTCCTGTCAGAGTCGTGGACGGCGCGGGTCAGCGCACGGCATCCGGGTCAACGGGGGCGGCCGGTATTTCGGCGTGGCCTCCACGATGACATACGCGACTGGGCCGAGACCAATCCGTGACCTGCTTGAACGACCGCTGTGGACCTCGGCTCAGAACCGGGCGGGCTCCCGGTAGACCCCCCACTCGTCCCGCAGCGTGTCGCAGATCTCGCCGAGGGTGGCCTCCGCGCGCACCGCGTCGAGCATCGCGGGCACCATGTTGTCCGAGGTCCGGGCCACCTCCAGCATTCGGGTCAGGGCCGCGTCGACCGCAGCGCGGTCGCGGCCGGCCTTGCGGTCGGCCAGCACGCGAACATGCTCGCGCTCCACCTCGTGGCTGACGCGCAGGATCTCCAGCTCGTGACTGACCGAGCCGGTATGGGTGTTGACCCCGACGACCTTCTTGTCACCCTTCTCGAGCGCCAGTTGGTACTGGAACGCCGCGTCGGCGATCTCGGCCATGAACCAGCCCTCCTCGATGCCGCGGAGGATGCCGGAGGTCATCGGGCCGATCTCGTGCTGGATCGTGCCGTCGGGGCCTGCGGTCCGGCCGAACTCACCCATGTCCCTTACGCGCGAGAAGATCGCCTCCGCCTCGGCCTCGATCTCGTCGGTGAGCGCCTCGACGTACCAGGACCCGCCCAGCGGGTCGGCCACGTTCGTCACGCCGGTCTCGTCCATGAGCACCTGCTGGGTGCGCAACGCGATCTCGGCGGCCTGCTCGGTCGGCAGGGCGAGGGTCTCGTCCAGCGCGTTGGTGTGCAGCGAGTTCGTCCCACCGAGGACCGCGGCGAGCGCCTCGACGGCGGTGCGGACGACGTTGTTGTACGGCTGCTGCGCGGTCAGGGAGACGCCGGCGGTCTGGGTGTGGAACCGCAGCCACTGCGCCTTGTCGCTCGTCGCGCCGTAGACGTCGCGCATCCATCGCGCCCAGATCCGCCGTGCCGCTCGGAACTTGGCGATCTCCTCGAAGAAGTCGACGTGGGCGTCGAAGAAGAACGACAGCCCCGGGGCGAACACGTCGACGTCCATGCCGCGGGAGAGCCCGAGCTCGACGTAGCCGAACCCGTCGGCCAGCGTGTAGGCCAGCTCCTGGGCGGCCGTCGAACCGGCCTCACGGATGTGGTAGCCGGAGACCGACAACGGCTTGTAGTCGGGGATGTTCTCGGCGCAGTACTCCATCAGATCGCCGATGAGGCGCAGATGCGGCTCGGGGGCGAAGAGCCACTCCTTCTGGGCGATGTACTCCTTGAAGATGTCGGTCTGCAGGGTCCCGTTGAGGACGCCGAGGTCGACGCCCTGGCGCTCCGCGGCGACGAGGTACATGCAGAAGACGGGTACGGCCGGGCCGGAGATGGTCATGGACGTCGTGACGTCGCCGAGCGGGATGTCGGCGAACAACGTCTCCATGTCGGCCGCGCTGTCGATGGCGACGCCGCAGTGCCCGACCTCGCCCAGGCTGTGCGGGTCGTCGGAGTCGTGGCCCATCAGGGTCGGCATGTCGAAGGCGACCGACAGCCCTCCCCCACCGCGGGCGAGGATCATCTTGTAGCGCTCGTTGGTCTGGACGGCGTTGCCGAACCCGGCGAACTGGCGGATCGTCCAGGTCCGCCCGCGGTAGCCCGTCGCATACAGACCGCGGGTGAACGGGAACTCCCCGGGCCACCCGATCCGCTCGACCCGCGCCCTCTCCTCGTCGGACGACGGCTCCGGTATGCCGTTCAGGCCCGGTCCGTAGACCGGCTGGACGGTGGCACCGGAGAGCGTCGTGAAGTCCGCCTCCCGCACTCGCCCGGCCGCGAGAGCGGCGTCGTAGCGCGACTGCCAGCGCTCGGCACCGGTGGGTTCGTCTGACGTCTGCGCATGCATACTGGGTAATTTACTAGGACGTCCTAGTAATTGCTACTCCGCGAAGTCGCCTCGGGCGACTCGGACCTTGCGCAGCAGGGCGAAGAGCTGGTCGTGCTCGTCCGCGGTGAGCATCCCCATCCCGAAGCCGCCCTGGACGAGGTCTGTCGTGGCCGCCTCCATCACCTCGCGCCCGCGGTCGGTGATGGCGGCCAGCGTGCCCCGACCGTCGCGCGGGTTGGGCTGCCGCGACACGAAGCCCTGCGCCTCTAGCCGCTGGACGATGTTCGTCGCCGACGTGGGGTGGACCATGAGCCGCTCGCCGATCTTGCTCATCGGCAGCTCTCCGGCCGACGAGAACGCGAGCAGCACCAAGGCCTCGTACCGGGCGAAGGTGAGCCCGTGTCGTCCCACGACGGCGTCGAAGTCGGCGAGCAGCAGCTGCTGGACCCGCATGATCGACGTGGCGGAGGCCATCGCCCGCGGCTGCGACCTCGGTCCCCAACGGCGCCGCCACAGCTCCGCCGCGCGCCGGATCGGGTCGAAGCGGAGTTGCAGATCGGCCACGACGCGCAACGGTAATGGTTCGTGGCGCTGGGTCACGACACTCACTCGGCGGCGAGAAGACCCTCGATTCGCGCCACCTTGCCGTCGAGCTCGCCCGTGAACCCCGGCCGGATGTCGCCCTTGAGGACGAGGCTGACCCGCGGGCTGGCCGCGGCCACCGCGTCGACCGCGCCCTTGACGACGCTCATGACCTCGTCCCACTCGCCTTCGACCGTGGTGAACATCGCATCGGTCCGGTTGGGCAGGCCGCTCTCGCGGACGACCCGGATCGCGGCGGCGACCGCCTCGCTCACCGAACCGGTGTCGTCGGCGGCGACGGCGGGGGCGACGGAGAAGGCGACGAGCATGGCGTCACCGTATCCGCCGCCCATCAGCCCTCGTCGGTCAGCACCTTGCGGTACATCCGGGCCAGCTCGACCACGTGGAACCCCAGCTCGACGTTGATGCCGACCATGTAGGAGTTCGTCGCGTCGTTGCCCGTGCCTACCGTCTCCCGTTCGGGGTGAGCGCGCTGGAGCTCGCGCAGGTTGGCGACCTTCACCGCCATGCCGAGGCGGTGTCCTCGGTGCTCGCGGTCGACGAGGGTCCCCCACTGCCACACCTTGGTCGGCGCGCCGGAGGGAAGAACCAGATCCGTGTACGCCACGACCTCGCCGGTGGCCTTCTCGATGGCGACGGTCGTGAGGCGCCGGCGGCCCTGACGGCGCTCCAGGTCGAGGTAGCCCTGGTACCGCTCGGGCGTCAGCGTCTCGGCCTCGAAGTCGACCGCTCCAGTCGGAGCGTCGACATTGAGCAGGTTCGACACTCGGCAGTATCCGGGGACGAGCTCCTCGGGCAACCCGTCGGTGTAGGTCTCGAGCCGGTATGCGTCGGCCCACCGCTCCCGCGCATTCGCCTCGAGCGGGCCGAGGACCTCGTCGGGGACCGGCAGGTCGAGGATGCGGACCTTGTCGGTGCTCTCCGGGAGGTAGTCGTGCGCAGCGGCGAACCGCTCGTACGAGGGCGCCTCGCTGTCACCGTCGGGGAGGTAGAGCTCGACAAGGATCTCGTGCCGTCCCACCTCACGGGCGCGGCGCTCCAGCGCCTCCACCAGAGCCGTCCCCGCGCCGCGTCCCCGGCGCTCGGGATGAACGTCGAGCTCGGCCCAGATCTTGTCCGTGTTGTCGTGCTGGCTCATCCACAACGTGGTGACACCGACGACGTCGCCGTCCTCGTAGACCGCCCACTTCTCGGTGCGCTCGGCGGGATCGTCGTACCGCCACTCGGCCACCGTCTGCTCGTAGCCGTCGCTGTCGTCCCACGGCCGCTCGTGGGTGCGGCTGGCGAGCACCGCGGCGTAGACCGCGGCGCACTGCGCGTCGTCGTGGAAGTCGACGCGTCGAGCCTGGGCGGTGGCCAGGGACGGTACGGACGCGGTGGGGGCCATGCCTCGACGGTATGCGGCGACTCGGTCGGCGCGCCAACCGTTTTCGGCCGCCGCCGGAGACTGGACGCCCCATCAGCTCAACCGTTCGAGTGGAGGAAAGTTGCCGCTATCACGTCAACTTCCCTCCACCTCGGCCAGTTGCGCGGCGTGGTGCCGTCGAGCTGTCCAGCCGGCACGACGGACAGGAGTGATCGGCTCGGAGCCGCCACGGAACGGCATTGGGAGCCGCCGTGCTGCCCCGAGGCTGGCGATTGGGGTGGATCGATGCCGCCCGAGCGTCGCCGATCCACCCCAATCCTCTCCAGGCAGGCCAACAGGTCTCGGAACTCAGCGGATGCGAGTGAGGTGGCCCTCGTCGAGCCGGACTTCGCCGTCGCACACCGCCGCCGCTTCGGGATCGTGGGTGGCCATGACGACCACGGCACCGCGGCTCGCCTGGGCGCGCAACAGGTCGAGCACGCGACCCCGGTTCACATGATCGAGCTCTGACGTCGGCTCGTCGGCGAGGAGGACCGGCGCCTCGGTGGCGAGGCCGCGCGCCACGGCGACGCGCTGCTGCTGCCCGCCGGACAGCTCCTCGACGAGGTGGTCACCAGACTCGGCGAGGCCGACGGCGGCCAGCGCGGTGGCGGCTCGGGTGGCGACCTCGCCGGGGGCGGTACCGGTGGCCAGCAGGGGAAAGGCGACATTCTCGTGGGCGGTGAGCACCCCGGCGAGCCCGTTGCCCTGCGGGATGAGGGCGATGCCCGCACGAACGGCGGTGCCGCGGTCGGCGATCCGGGTATGCCCGACCGTCACCTCGCCGGCGGCGGGGCGCACCGCGCCCGCGATGGCCCACAGCAGCGACGACTTGCCAGCGCCGGACGGTCCGGTGAGCGCGAGCAGGCTTCCCGGCGGGACGACGAGGTCGACATCGTCCACCGCGACGACCGAGCCGTAGCGGACCGCCACACCGCGCACGACGACCGATCCCTCCGTGACGGTCGGCTCGGGGGTCACGACCGGCGGAGGCCTCTGGGGCTCTGCTTCGGCGGCGACGGGGCGCGCATACGGATTGCTGCTCCGCTCAGTCATCGTCGCCGTCTCCGCCGGAGATGAGCGTCCAGCGATCGTCCTCGCGGTGGACCCGCACGAGGGTGCCGGGCGGGAGGTCGTCGAGCACGTCGTCAGGCAGCGGCAGGGACCCGTCGGCCGACACCACCGCGTACTCCTCCCCGCGGCGGCCCTCGCCGCCGACGCGGCCGTCGCGGATGGTGACGGTACGTGGCAGCCGCGCCGCCACCTCGGCGTCATGGGTGACGAGGACGACGGTGGTCCCCACCTGCCGGTTGATCTCGTGCAGACGGTCGAGGACCAGATCGCGGGCCGAGTGGTCGAGCTGGCTGGTCGGCTCGTCGGCCAGTAGCAGCCCGGGCAGCGTGCCGATGGCGACGGCCAGGGCAGTCAGCTGCAGTCGCCCCGGGGTCATCCTTTCCAGCGGCGTCCGGGTGTCCTGCGTCAGCCCGACAAGCTCGAGCACCTCCCCGGGCGGCGGCACCGGACGGCCGGCGGACCGGGCGGCGGTCTGGGCGAAGGCGACGTTGTCGCGGGGGCTGAGGTAGGGCAACAGGTTGCGGCCGGCGCCCTGCAGGACCAGGCCGACGTCGGCGGCGCGGTACTCGTCCAGGGCCGGTTCGTCCATCCGCCCGAGGTCGTGGCCGCCGATCCGGATCCGGCCGGCGCTCGGACGCATCAGCCCGCCGAAGAGCGTGAGCAGGGTCGACTTTCCGGCGCCCGAGGGGCCGAGCAGCCCTACCATCTCGCCCGCCCGGACGTCGAGGTCGACCCCGGAGAGCGCCGCGACGTCGTGGCCCTCCGACCGGTAGATGTGGACCAGGCCGTGCGTTGAGACGGCGAGCCCGCGGCGCTCGTGAGCGATGCCGGCGGTCACAGCTGTTCCCTCACTCGGGAGAGCGTCGAGCGACCGACCAGGCGGACCCCGACGACCGCGCCGACCACGAGCAGCAGGACGAGCGCGGCGACGACCGTGACGGCGACCGGCAGCGGGGCTGGTGTCGCGTCGATCGGGAGAACCGTGGACGGGGTGGTGAAGAACGGGATGATCGGCATGGCCAATTGGGCGCCGAGCAGCCCGGACACCGCGCCGGCGAGCACGCTGACCACGACCACCGTCCACTGCTCCGCCAGCGCCACACGGCGCAGCGAGGGGGTCCCGACGCCCGCCATGCGGAGGGCGGCGTAGTCGCGGGACCGGCTGCGCCACGAGGTGACCGCTACGAGAACGAGGACCAGAGCGGCGATCACGAGCGCCAGGAGGCCGACCACGAGGGCGAGCCGCAGTCCCCACGCTGACGCGGAGCTGTCGAACAGCCGCTCCCGCTCCGGCCTCAGGGCCACCGAGCGGACCGCCACGCCGGCGTTCGTGAGCGCCGCGGTGACCGCGGGTACCGCGTCGGCGTTCGCGACCCACACCTGCGCCTGTGCGAGCGGGGCGATCTGCGTCGCCTTGGAGGCGAGCACGTCGAGGTTCGCGATCGCCTGGTCGGTGGCGCCGCCCGGGGCGTACGGAACCTGGGCCGCCCGAGTGAAGTCCAGGGAGATCCCGTCCAGGCCCGCCGCCTTGAAGCCAGGCCCCGCCGCGCCGTTCGGCAGGGACCCCGCCACCAGGGCCGGGACCTGGGCCACGCTGCCCGCTGACGTGATCCGCACGTCGTCGGAAGTGGTCTGCACGACCACGCCGAGTCGCGTCGGGTCGCCGGCGTCGGTCACCTTGGCGTAGGGACGGAGCTGGTCGGGCGGGGCATCCGGCTGACCGGAGCCCAGCCAGGCGGCGGCCCCGCCGAGGCGGACCGGCCCCGAGCCGTCCATCGTCACGGCCCCCACCGTGAACGTCCCGCGCATGAGTCCCTTGACCAGTGGCGGCGCGATGCCGAACCCCACGAGGCGGCATCCCGACGCGCACGCGACGTCGTGGGCGAGGGTGACCGGTCCCGTCGCGGGAATCGGCAGGTCTCCCATGTTCACCGTGAACGCGCCCTGCCCGACTGGTGCGAGGTAGGCGATCAGGGACGCCTGGCCGGCTCCGGGGGGGCCGAGCGGAACGCCCGGTGGCCGCGTGGTCGGAGGCGCAGTCCCGGACTGGTCGTCCATGAGCAGGGTCGAGTCGCTGACCGTGACCGAGAACGCCCGTCCGGTCAGGAGGATCTCCGGCGCAGGGGCACCGCTGATCGCCGCCCAGGGGAACGCCCCGGGGTCTCGCGGAAACTCGGCGATGCGGGAGAACTGGTCGGGCACGACGGCGAGCGTCGTCATGGCCGAGGCGTTCCCCTGCGAGACCTGGACCACCGGCGTAGCCAGCGCGCCGGTCGGGTCCGCGGCAGTGACGGCCTTGCGCAACGACGTGATGTCGGTTGCCGTGGTGGTGATGACCGCTTCGGCACCGGTCTCCACTCGCGCGCGCTCCTCGCGGTTGCGCGCACCGACGACGAGCGCGTCCGTCGCGAACACCGTGAGCGCCGTGGCGACCGTGATGATCGCCATGATCCGGCGTACCGCTGGACGACGCGCGACCTGGACCGCGGTGAGGCCGCCGACGACCTGCCCTCGAGCGGTGAGCCGACGGGCGATGGCATCCGCGAGCGGGATGAGGACGTGGGCGAGGACGAGGCCGAGGGCCAGTGCAATGAGGGTTGGCGTCGCCAGGGCGAGCGGACCCGAGAGGTTGCCGCTCAGCAGCGTGACCAGCCCGGCGGCCGCCACCGCCACGACCACCGCGTCGACGACGCCGACGGCCCAGCCCGCACGCCGGGGCGGTACCCGGCGCAGGAGCGTCGAGATCGGCTCACGCAGGGTCGGGCGCGCGACGACGGCCACGGCGAGTAGCGCCACGACGAGTGACAGCACGGCGGCCACGAACGTCGCCGGCGGCAGTTCGAAGGGGACGCCGTCGGCCAGCCAGAACCGCCGTGCCACCTCGCCCATGAGCAGCGCCAGCAGGAACCCGACGGGGACCCCGGCCGCCACGACCGTGCCCAGCTCGAGCATCACCATCCGCCCCGCACCGGCCGGACCCCGGCCCCGAAGCCGGCCGAGGGCGAGCTCAGGGCGACGTTGCTCGACCGCCGCTGCGGCCACCAGACCGAGCACGACCACGGCGAGCACGGCAAGCTGCCCGACGAGCAGCGGCACGATGGTGCGGGCCTGACGCTGCCCTTCGATGACGCCGGCGACCAGGTCGGAGACGGAGGTCCGGACCACCACGGCCGGGACCTTGCCCACGCCCACCTGCTGCATCTGCTCGACCGCCGGCGAAACCGCCCCGAGACCGTCGAGAGTGACCCGGTCGCGTTGCAGCAGCCAGACGACGTCGACCCGGCTCGCCCTCCAGCCCGTCGCGAAGGTCGACGGCGGCGTCACCCAGCCGTCCATCAGCGGCGTGTCCTCCGGGCCGAGGGAGGCGGTCTGGCCGGCGCGGCCCTGGAGGCTGAATCCCTGCCA
>DATLQE010000013.1:0-4012 GCA_035535335.1 Lapillicoccus sp.
AGAACAGGCATCCGAGGAGGGAGTGGGCGAGGACCCGCGCGTTGTCGTGCTCGAAGCCGAACGCATACAGGCAGTGCGTCACCACCGGAAGGGTGGCGAGGATCGCCAGGCGACCGGACCAGCGGTGCAGCGGGGCCACCCAGGCCCGGTCACCGAGGCCGAACCATCCCCACATGCCGGCGCCCGTGACGACCTGGACGATGGCCAGGGCGAAGGCCCCGCTGGCGAGCCACGACTTGGCCACCGCGCCACTGGAGAACCCCGCGATGCTGATGCCGTACGCGGCACCCTGGTGGAGGGAGCCGTGCACGCCGAGGGCGACGGCCACGCCGACGCCGAGGACCACGGGTACGGCCAGGACAGCGACCGCAGGACGGCTGCGGGCGGCCGGTCCGGCTTGGTCAAGGTCAGAAGCGGTCATCGCCGCTCACCTCTTTCGGGTATGCCGCCTCGCCCTGGACGGTGACGGGCTGGCCGGGGACGAGGACGGGTGCAGCGGCGACGCGGCCGTTCTGGGTCTCCAATCCGACCTGGCTGCCATCGGGCTGGACGATCCAGCCGATGGTGGTGCCGTCGGTCCGGGAGAGGCGGTAGAGGCCGGCCGGCTCGGACCCGAGCTTGGCCCGGACGTGGACGGCCCGGCCGCGGACCGTGCCCGTCACGTCGAGCCAGCCTGCGTCGAGCTCGGCGACGAGGCGGTCGCTGTCGGCCGACAGGGACGCGGTGGTGCCGGAGACGGTTCCGGTCAGCCAGGACTCGAGCGACTTCCCGTCGCAGACGTACGCGGCGGCCTTGCCGTCACGCACCGCGACGGCAACGCTGATCCGGCGGGTCGCGTCGCGGCCGACATAGACCGCCTCGGCGGGGTATGCGGCGGCACCCGTGGTGACGGACGTCGTGGTGGTCGCGGCGGCCGCGGGCGGGGCGCTCGCGGAGCTGGCTGGCCGTGGCGCGGTCGTCGAGGTCGTGACCGCCGCCGGAGCAGCGGCCGCCGTCGTGGCAGCCGAGGCCGGGGCCTCGACGCGCGTCCGGGCCGGGTCGGTGAGAGCGTCCGCACTCAGCAGCCCGACGCCGACGAGCGCGGCGGCCGTGAGCGTGACGAGCGGCCCGCGGTTCGAGGCGGCGCTCACGGCACCCTCGCGATGTCGGGACTGTCGACGTAGGGGCGTTGGCAGACCGAGGTGATGGCCGGGTCGGTCAGGGCGGAGCGGGGGATCTGGACCATGCCGAGGACGGTCTCGCGGGCCACCGCAGGCTCACATCAGGCACGCACCTCAGATCGGAGGCGGCGCGCCTCAGGCGACTGAGGCGCCCTTTTACCGACCTTCGCCGGCCCGAGTGCAGCAAAGTTGCCGCCATAGCGGCAACTTCGCTCCACTCGAACAGGGTGAGCCTCGAGGGTTCGCCTGTCGCCGATGTCCCGAGACACCACAGGGCGGTGGCGGTGGGATTTGAACCCACGGTGGAGTTACCCCCACACACGCTTTCGAGGCGTGCTCCTTAGGCCGCTCGGACACGCCACCGCCGGGAAGGTTACCGGAGCCGTCGGGCGGCGAAGAAATCGAGGAGCAGCCGGGCACACTCCTCCTGACGCACCCCGCCGACCACCTCCACGCGATGGTTCGCACGAGGGTCCCGTGCCACGTCCCACACCGAGCCGCACGCACCGGCTTTGGGGTCCCAGGTGCCGAAAACGCATACCGGCAGCCGGGCCAGGACCATCGCTCCGGCGCACATGACGCACGGTTCGAGGGTGACGACGAGCGTGCAGTCGATCAGCCGCCAGGAGCCGAGCGCGCGGGCGGCCTCGCGGATCGCGACGATCTCCGCGTGCCCGGTCGGGTCCTCCCACGCCTCGCGGACGTTGTGGCCCTCACCGAGCACGTCGCCGTTCGGCCCAACCACGACCGCTCCGACCGGCACGTCACCGGCCTGCTCCGCGAGCGCGGCGAGCTCGAGCGGACGGCCCATCCACGCCGCATACGGCTCAGCGGAGGTCGGCTCGGGCACGCGCTAAGTTTCGCGCATGCGCGTGCACGTGGCCGATCACCAGCTCATCTCGCACAAGCTGACCTTCCTGCGCGACAAGCGCACCGACTCGCCCACGTTCCGGCGCCTCGTCGACGAGCTGGTGACGCTGCTCGCCTACGAGGCGACCCGTCAGGTGCGCGTCGAGCCGTTCGAGATCGAGACCCCCGTCGCACCGACCACGGGGATCAAGCTGGCGAGTCCCAAGCCCCTTGTCGTCCCGATCCTGCGCGCGGGCCTCGGCATGCTCGACGGGATGGTGCGGCTCCTGCCGACGGCGGAGGTCGGCTTCCTCGGCATGATGCGCAATGAGGAGACGCTCGAGGCGACGACGTATGCGAACCGGCTGCCCGAGAATCTCCACGGCCGGCAGTGCTACCTCCTCGACCCGATGCTGGCCACCGGCGGGACGCTCGCCATGGCGATCCGGTACCTGGTCGACCGCGGCGCCGACGACATCACCGCGATCACGCTGCTGGCCGCGCCCGAGGGCATCGCCCACGTCGAACAGCAGGTCGAGGGGCTGCACGTCCCGTTCGCCCTGGTCACCGGGGCGGTGGACGAGCGCCTCAACGACCAGGGGTACATCGTTCCGGGTCTGGGTGACGCCGGTGACCGGCTCTACGGGCTGGTCTGACAGGCTGGAAACAGGCTGGTCTGACAGGCTGGTCTGACGGCCGTCGTCGGGCGCGCCTCACCAGCTGCGTCTGGCCCGTGCGGCACACTGACCCTCGAACTGTGCCCCTCGCCGCAGCGGTCCCCCACCAAGGAGTGATTCCATGAGCCGGCTCTGGAGAATCCTTGGCTTCCTCCTGCTGATCTACATCATCTACGCCATCATCCGGTCACCGACGCAGGCCGCCGACGTCGTCCGCACCATCTTCGAGATCCTCGCCAACGGAGTTCGCTCGATCGCCACCTTCTTCGATTCGCTCTGGCGCGGGTAACGTCGATCACGTGCCCCGGAGTCGTGACCCGAGCCTGCAGCGCTACCTCCTCGAGGGCGAGCGCGTAGTCGTCGACGTCCGGCAGCACTGGTTCGTCATCGCCCGCCCGGTGGTCTACACCGTCCTCGCGCTCGCGCTGGTGCTGTTCGTGGACGCGCGCATCCGCGTGGACGGCGGCGGAGCGGCCCGGCTGCTGTGGCTGGCCTGGTTCGGCATGCTCGGGTGGATGGCCTGGGAGATCGCCCAGTGGCGCCACGACCGCTTCATCGCGACCGACAAGCGGCTCCTGCTGAACTACGGCCTGATCACCAAGAGGGTGGCCATGATGCCGCTCATCAAGGTGACCGACATGTCCTACCGGCGCACCGTGCCGGGCCGGATCTTCGGGTACGGCCAGTTCATCCTCGAGAGCGCCGGTCAGGACCAGGCACTGCGCACGGTAGACTGGGTGCCTCATCCGGATGCGACGTACCGGATCATCTGCTCGGAGATCTTCGGGGTGCCGGCCTTCTACCGGATCACCGATCCGGGCCGGGACATCGGGTTCATCGAGGACGACGGCACCGGCGGTGCGCCGGCCGGAAACCCGTCGCCGGCTGCGAACCCGCTCGACCGCGCCGAGCACAGCGCCAGTATGCGGACGGGCGGCTCCCCGATCGAGGAGCGGTGGTCCTACTCCCGCGCCATCCCGCTGCACCAGGTCGGCCAGTCGTCACCGATCCCCAGCGGCGAGGTCATCTACAGCAGTGACGCCGAACGGCGGCGGCGCCGGATGGCGGACACCGGTCCGATCCCGCCGCCCAAGTCCGAACCCGATCCGGCCGCCGACGACTGACGCCCGCGTTGTCCGTGGTGTCGAGGACGTGGCCTACAAGGCCTTGATGATGTCCTCGACTCGTTCCTTGGCGTCGCCGAAGAGCATGGAGCTGTTGTCGCGGAAGAACAACGGGTTCTGCACACCCGCATACCCCGCGGCCATCGACCGCTTGAAGACGATGACGTCCTTGGCGTTCCAGACCTCCAGGACCGGCATCCCG
>DATLQE010000014.1:0-5142 GCA_035535335.1 Lapillicoccus sp.
GTTCTCGGCGAACCACGAGGTGAGGTCCTCCACCTGGCTGGCCTGGACGTAGCTGCGCAGACCGCCCCCGCCCCAGCCCCAGATGATCGTGGGCGCCTGGCCGGCCCCGATGGCCGTCTTGATCTTCGTCTTGTAGGCGTCGTTCGCGAACTTCGTCACCTTGATCTTGGCGTCGGGGTTCGCCTGGTTGAACCGGTCGACGGAATCCTGGCGGATCTTCTCACCGGGGTTGACGGTGAGGAACCAGTAGGTGGCCGCGCCGGCGGCGGCACCGCCGCCGCCCCCGCCGCTGCCTTTGTCGCTGGGGCCGGAGCTGCCGCAGCCGGCGAGCGCCACGCCGGCGGAGGTGCCCGCGACCAGGCCAAGGAAGTGCCGCCGAGACAAGGTCCTGGAGTCCACGCTGATCTCCCATGCTCGAGCGCCGCGGCCTCCCGCGGCGAGTCGGCCTCTGACGCGGTTGCGACGGCGGTGGGAGCCCAGCACGCCCGCGCGCCCCTGCTCAGTTCGCGCCAAGCTCTGCACTTTCGGCCGTACCGCGCAAATTACGGTAGAAAGGTCGAGGTAGCCTGTCAAGACCGTACCGAACCGCTCGAAACTTTCGAACAGCGATCACCGTCGAGGAGGCTCTGGTGACGACATCGGACCCGACCCCCATCGCGGACCGGGTGACGTCCCGGTGGCAGGACCCGGCCCTTCCGACGGCCGACCGGGTCGACCTCCTGCTCGAGCAGATGACCCTCGAGGAGAAGGTGGCCCAGCTCGGCAGTCGGTGGATCGGAAGGCAGCTGCCGGGTGCCGAGGCCGACTCCAGCCAGGAGCCTGCCGCCGACCGCGACGCCGGGCTCGCCGTCGCGCCGATGGAGGACGTGTTCGCGGCCGGGGCGGCGCTGTCGCTCGAAGCGGCGAGCCGCCACGGGCTGGGCCACCTCACCCGGGTCTTCGGCAGCGCCCCGGTGACCGCCGTCGACGGCGCGGCCGAGCTGGTGAGGCAGCAGCGGATCGTCCTCGACGCCTCCCGCCTGCACATCCCGGCGCTGGTCCACGAGGAGTGCCTGACCGGGTTCACGAGCTTCGGCGCCACGGTCTACCCGGCGGCGATCGCCTGGGGGGCGACGTTCGCCCCCGACCTCGTCGAGCGGATGGCCGCCGCGATCGGGCGCGACATGGCGGCTGTCGGCGTGCATCAAGGGCTGTCGCCGGTGCTGGACGTCGTGCGCGACTACCGCTGGGGCCGTGTCGAGGAGACCATGGGCGAAGATCCCTACCTCGTCTCGGTGCTCGGTGCCGCCTACGTGCGGGGCCTGCAGAGCGCCGGCGTCATCGCCACCCTGAAGCATTTCGCCGGGTACTCCGCCGCCCGGGCGGGGCGGAACCACGGACCCGTATCGATGGGCCGGCGCGAGCTCATGGACGTCATCCTGCCGCCGTTCGAGGCGGCCGTGGCCCTGGGCGGCGCCCGCTCGGTGATGAACTCCTACTCCGACGTGGACGGGGTCCCCGCGGCCGCGGATCACTGGCTGCTCACCGACCTGCTGCGGGAGGACTGGGGCTTCGAGGGCAGCGTCGTGTCGGACTACTGGGCCGTGCCGTTCCTCGCGACGATGCACCGCATCGCCACCGACACCGACGACGCCGGCGCCCAGGCGCTGGCCGCCGGCATCGACGTCGAGCTGCCAGACACCATCGGCTTCGGGCCCGGCCTCGTGAAGCGGGTGCGGCGGGGCGAGCTGCCGGAGGCCCTGGTGGACCGCGCCGCCCGGCGGCTCCTGACCCAGAAGGTGCAGCTCGGGCTGCTCGACCCGGACTGGACTCCGGAGGGCTCGGTGGCCGGTGCGGCCGCCGCCGACCTCGACTCGCCGGCCAACCGCGCCCTGGCCAGGGAGATGGCCGAGCGGTCGGTCGTCCTGCTCGAGGCCGGGTCGGCGCTGCCGCTGCTCGGCGACGGTCGACCGGCGCTGCGCCGGGTGGCCGTCATCGGGCCCTGCGCCGCCGACCCGCACGTGTTCATGGGCTGCTACGCCTTCCCCAACCACGTGCTGCCGCGCCACTCGGGTCTCGGGCTGGGGCTCGAGGTGCAGACCGCGGTCGATGCCGTGGCGGCGGAGCTGCCGGGTGCCGAGATCGTCCACGAGCAAGGGTGCCAGGTGCAGGGAGCGGACCGGTCGGGCTTCGCGGCCGCCCTCGCCGCGGCCCGCGAGGCCGCACTCTGCCTGGCCTTCGTCGGCGACCTCGCCGGCCTGTTCGGACGTGGGTCGTCCGGCGAAGGTTGCGACGCCGAGGACCTCCGGCTCCCAGGGGTGCAGGCGGACCTGGTGCGCGAGCTCCTGCAGACCGGGACGCCGGTGGTCGTGGTGGTGGTCTCCGGCCGCCCCTATGCCCTCGGCGACGTGCACGGCCGCGCCGCCGGCCTGGTGCAGGCGTTCATGCCGGGGGAGGAGGGAGGGCCGACGATCGCCGGCGTCCTGTCCGGCCGGATCCAGCCGAGCGGGAAGCTGCCCGTGCAGATCCCGAAGCGTCCCGGCGGGCAGCCCGGCACGTACCTCCAGCCGCCCCTCGGCGGTCCCGAGAGCGCCGGGATCAGCACGCTGGACGCGACCCCTCTCTACCCGTTCGGCTACGGCGGCTCCTACACGACCTTCGAGGTGGATGCGCTGAGGATCAGCGATGCCGAGGTGCCCACCGACGGCGAGTTCACCGTCTCGGTCAGGGTCCGCAACACGGGGGCGCGGGAGGGGGAGGAGGTGGTCCAGCTCTACCTGCACGACGTCGTCGCGCAGGTCGTCCGCCCGGTGAGGCAGCTCGCCGGGTTCGCCCGCGTCGGGCTGGCGCCCGGCGAAGGTGTCGACGTGACGTTCCGGGTGCACGCCGACCGGACCGCCTACCCGAACCGGCGGCTCGAGCGGATCGTCGAGCCGGGAGACATCGAGGTGATGGTCGGGACGTCATCCGCGGACCTGCCCTGCCGCGGTCGTGTACGGCTCACCGGCTCCCTGCGGGTGGTCGGCCACGACCGCCAGCTCGTCACGCCGGTGGAGCTCGACCCGGTCGCGGCCGACGCCGCCGTGTAGGAGAGGAGGACCGCCGTGGCGACCAGGAGCCGACGAGCCACGCTGGCCAACGTCGCCGCATCGGCGGGCGTGTCCGTCGCGACCGTCTCCAAGGTGCTCAACGGCCGTAACGACGTCGCGCCGGCGACCCGGGCGCTCGTCCAGGAACTTCTCCACGAGCACAACTACGTCGCCCGGCGGGTCAACCGGCCGCCCTCGCCGACCATCGAGCTGCTCTTCCACGGCCAGCTCAACGCCTATCACACCGAGGTGTTGCAGGGCGTTCTGGAGGGCGCGGCAGAGGCCGGCGTGGCCGTCGTCGTCAGCGCGCGTCCGCGTGGGCAGCCCAGCTCCGGGACGAACCGTCCGGCCGCGTGGGCCCGTGAGCTGGTCACCGCGGGTCGCCGGGCGGCGATCGTGGTGACCAGCGAGCTGGCGGCGGCGGACCTGACCGCGCTGTCCCGGATCCCGGTCGTCGTCATCGACCCGCTCAACATGCCCAGTGCGCGGGTGACGAGCGTCGGGTCGACCAACTTCACCGGTGGGCTGACGGCAACACAGCACCTGCTCGACCTGGGACACCGCCGGATCGCCTACCTCGGCGGTCCGGCGACCGCCGGATGCAACCAGGCACGGATGCAGGGCTACCGCGGCGCGATGGAGGCCGCGGGGGCCCCCGTCCCCGACGCGTACGTGCGGACCGGGCGCTTCAGCTACGAGCACGGGATCGCGGGAGGTTCCGCCCTCCTCGACCTGCCCCGGTCTCCGACGGCGGTGTTCGCGGGCAGCGACGAGACCGCGCTGGGAGTGATCGAGGCCGCCCGGATCCGAGGCCAGCGGATCCCGGAGGACCTGAGCGTGGTCGGCTTCGACGACACCCCGGTCGCGCGGCTGGCCGCACCGCCGCTCACCACGGTTCGCCAGCCGCTGCGCGAGATGGGCGCCGTCGCCGTCCGGACAGCGCTGCTCCTTGCGGCGGGCGAGCGAGCGTACTCCCACCACCTCGAGCTCGCGACCGAGCTCGTCGTACGACAGTCAACCGCCCGCCCCCCGGCATCCGCCGAGCCGGCTCCCACCCCGAAGGTGCGGTGACCGGGAGTGACCGTCCAGGTGGTGCCGGCTACGTGACCTTCCGGTAGGTCAGGTCGAAGTCGCGCTCCCAGGTCGACCCGTCCTGCGATGTCTCCCAGCGGCCGCTGATGGTGCCGCCGTCGGCGCTGAGCTCCCCGGTGAAACGCTGCCAGAAGTCCAGCGGCGTGAAGTCCGGCGCGTCCCGCAACAGCGTCCACACGCCGTCGTGGAAGGTCATCGCATACACGCGGGCGACGCCTCGCGAGTCGAAGTAGTGCTGGGTGTACGCCTCGCCATCGCGATCCACGCCGATGATCGCGATCCCGTCGGGGGCTTCGGGGACGTCGGGGACCTCCGAGCGCTCCATCAGGAACTGCCCACCCAGCACCCATTCGTAGACGGCGCGTCCGGTCCCGTCGGGGCCGAACGACGCCTCGATGCTCCATTCGCCGACGAAGGCATCCAGTCGCTCCAGCATCGGGTGTCGAGCGGCTTCGTCGTTGGGCACGAGTCCTCCTGTCGGGGACGGTCACTTCGGATCCTCATCAGGCTCCTGCGTTCTCCAGGGTCCCCCACGAGAACCTCCCCGTGGGCACCGACTTCGCCGGCGGCGCCGTGCCGCTGCCATCCGAGGTCCACCAGGGCGAGACAGAGCAGCAGTGAGCGCTGCGCCGCGTAGAGACACTGGCAGTCCCGCAGTCTAGATCCGTGTGATTGTCGCCAACCAGGCGGGTGCGCCGTCGTCGTGGTATGTCGTCTGAACCCGGTCCGGTTCGATGGCGGCGACACTCCACCCGTTGCTGGGGTTGAACGCCGCTCTCAGCTCTTCCTGACTGACGGGGTGCGGGCCAGTATCGGGACCATCGTCACTGAAGCACAACACATACAGGGTTCCATCGTGCTCGGTCACCGACGCGAGACTCGCCACGTATCCTGGTCGCTCGTCGCCGTCGAAGGTGTGGAACAGTCCGCAGTCCAGCACCGTGGCAAACCTGCGCCCCAAACGCTCCAGCTGGAACGCGTC
>DATLQE010000015.1:0-2073 GCA_035535335.1 Lapillicoccus sp.
TCTGCCCGAGGCGGAACAGGAGGTTGAACCCGGTGTCGTTCTCGAGGCGGCTGGACAGCGCCGTCACGGGAGTCGCGAAAGCCAGCCCGACCAGCAGCGACACCGGGAGACACCAGAGCGCCGTCCACGACGCAAACGCGCCGAACGCCGCGGAGACGACCAGGAAGACCGCTGACGCGAGCCCGACCATGGTGGTCACGTAGGCACAGTGGCCGGTCAGGATGTCCACGACCCGCCCTGGCGTGGCGAGCACCGCGTGGTAGGTGCCGACCCACTTGATGGCGCCGAGGACCGGCCAGGAGGACTCCCCCATGCCGGTCGACATGCAGGTCACGGCGAGGATCGCGGGGACCACGAACTGCAGGTAGGGGACGGTTCGGCCGCCGACGTCGATGCCGCCGGCAGCGCTGTTGACCAACGACCCGAGCCCGACGCCCATGGACAGCAGGAAGAGGATCGGCGTGAGGACCTTCGTCGTCAGGCTGCCCCGCCAGGTGCGGCGGTAGACCCGCAGCTGGTACTCGTAGACGAACCGCCACGGCGCGCTCGGTGCCCGGTGGCGAGCCGGTTCGGCGGTGCCGGCCGGACGGGCGAGGGTGTCCTGGGCCACGTCAGTCGATGAGGCTGCGCCCGGTGAGGTGGAGGAAGACGTCCTCCAGCGTGGATCGGCGCACGAGGGCGGAGACCGGGTCGAGCCCGCGGGCGGTCGCGGTCGCGAGCGCGGCGTCGCCGTCGGACGCGTACACGAGGATGCGGTCGGGGAGCACCTCGAGCCGCTCGCCGACGCCGGTCAGACGATCGGCGACGTCCTCCCCACCTTGGGCGTCGGTCCCGTCGTGCAGGACGACGTCGAACCGCAGCTCGAGCACCTCGCGCGTCGAGTGGGCCTCGATCAGCTGGCGCGGCGAGCCCTCGGCGACGATGCGGCCCTTGTCCATGACCACGAGGCGGTCGCAGAGCTGCTCGGCCTCGTCCATGTAGTGGGTGGTCACGATGAGCGTGACGCCCTGTCGCTTGAGGCGGAACAGCCGGTCCCACAGGATGTGCCGCGCCTGCGGATCCAGCCCGGTGGTCGGCTCGTCGAGGAGGAGCATGCGCGGTTCGTTGATGAGCGAGCGCGCGATGGTGAGTCGGCGCTTCATGCCGCCGGAGAGCGGTTCGACGCGGTCGGAGGCCCGGTCGGACAGCTGCGCGAACTCGAGCAGCTCGACGGTGCGCCGCTTGACCTCGGCGCGGGAGAGGCCGAAGTAGCGCCCGTAGACCCAGAGGTTCTCCTCGACGGTGAGCTCCTCGTCGAGGGTGTCCTTCTGGGGGACGACGCCGAGCCGGGCCCGGATCTCCGGGCCGTCGCGTTCGGGGTCGAGGCCGAAGATGGTGAGCTCCCCCGCGGTCACGGGAGAGACGCAGCCGATCATCCGCATCGTCGACGACTTGCCGGCGCCGTTCGGCCCCAGGAAGCCGAACGCCTCGCCCTTGTGGACCTCGACGTCGATGCCGTCGACCGCCAGGAAGTCGCCGAACGTCTTCGTCAGACCCCGCGCCCTCATCAGGACTCCGTCGTCGGGGTCGGTCTGCGCATGCGGCCGGGAGGCGGGGCGGTCCAGCCGGGTCGCATCGCTCACGTCCCTCACGCTAACCGTGAGGGCGGACGATCGCTCAACCGGTTTTGCGAGGACGCCTGTCCTTACCGTGCCGGCGCTCTTCGGGTACGTCCTGCGCGTCGCACAGCGCAAGCCACACCTGACGAGGCGGGAGGCCGGCGTCCAGCGCTTCCTGCGCGGTGCGGCCGCCCAGTGCGTCGAGGGCCAGGTCGTGGGCGAGGGAGGCGGCGTACGTGGGCCCGAACTCGTCCTCCATGAACGTCCAGAACTGGCTCAGCCGCACGGTCGTCGAGTATGCCTCGCAGCGGCGGCCGCAGCTGGATCCGATCAGGCCAGGTCAGGTCAGGTGCACGAAGGTCGTGCCCGCGGCCTTGAGGGTAGGCAGGGCGGCGGCGACACCGGGCATGGTGCCTCTGCCCGGCTGGTTCATGTGCATGATCACGATGCCACTCGCGGCGTGGGTCAAGGCGGA
>DATLQE010000016.1:0-9876 GCA_035535335.1 Lapillicoccus sp.
GCGAGCCGAAGGTCGAACGGGTCGCTCGTGAGCCGGAACCCGATGATGTTGAACACGGCGATGAACCCGCCCATCGCGCAGCCACCGATGAGATAGAGCGCGACAAGGGCTCGGTCGCTGACCGCCTCGCGGCCCATGTGGAGCAGCTGGCGCACGCCGCTCGGGGCGGGGTCGAAGTGCTTGGACGCGGGCAGGAGCACCCGGACGATGACCGCGCACGCGAGCGCGAGCACGGCGACGGCCCCGAAACCCCAGCGCCAGCCCCCGAAGTCGGCTCCGAACCCCGCCACGAGCCGGCCGGCCATCCCGCCGAGCGCGGTCCCTCCGATGTACAGACCGGCGGCCCGGGCGTGGGTCGACGGGTGCAGCTCCTCGCGCAGGTATGCGGTGGCCACCGCCGGCAGACCGGCCAGGACGATGCCCTGGAGCAGCCGCAAGACGAGCAGGGCGTTCCATCCGGGTGCGACCGCGCAGGCGACGGCGACGATTGCGGACGCCCAGAGCGACAAGTGGATCAGCCGGGTCCGGCCGACGACGTCGGACAGCGGGCCGGCGACGAGTAGCGCGGCGCCCAGCGCCAATGTCGTCAACGACAGGGTCAGGGTGGCGCTGGTCGCCGAGACGTCGAACTCGGCCGACAGCTCCGGTAGGAGGCCCTGCGGGCTGTAAAGCACCGCGAAGGTCGCCAGCCCCGCCACGAAGAGCGCTACGAGGACCCGTCGGTACTCGGCGCTGCCCGGCAGGTATCCCGTCGCCGCCTCGGGTGTCCCGGTCACACGCACATCGTGCCGTGTCCATGAGCAGCGTGGCGGTCCTACGCTGTCGACGTGCTCGACGTCGGTCTCACGGGCGGCATCGGCTCGGGAAAGTCCACGGTCGCGCGGCTCTTGCGGGGACTCGGCGCGACCGTCATCGACGCCGACGCCGTCGCCCGTGAGGTCGTGGAGCCCGGGACACCCACCTTGGCCGCCATCGCCGAGCGGTTCGGGCCCGATCTGCTCCGACCGGACGGCTCCCTGGACCGGGCCGCCCTCGCCGCGATCGTCTTCCCCGACCCGGCGGCGCTGGGCGACCTCGACCGCATCACCGGCCCGGCCATCGCCGAGCGGGTCGAGGACCTGCGGCGATCGGCCGACCCGCACACGATCTCGGTCTACGACATGCCGCTGCTGGTGGAGCGTCGGCTCTGGCCGCGTGAGCACCTCACCGTCGTCGTCGGCGCCGACCCCGAGACGCGGGTCCGGCGGCTCGTCGGTCAGCGCGGGCTGGACCCCGCCGACGCCCGACACCGGATGGCGCGGCAGGCCAGCGACGCCGGGCGTCGGGCCGCCGCGGACGTGTGGGTCGACAACAACGGCGACCTCGCCGCGACCGAGGCCCAGGTGCGCCGGCTCTGGTTCGACCGCCTGGTGCCGTACAACGCGAACCTTCTCACCGGGAACCGCAGCCGGCGGCCTCCGCTGGCGGTCGTCGATCCCGTTGCCAGCTGGCCGGCCCAGGCGGCCCGCCTGGTCGCCCGACTCGCCGACGCGCTGACGCCCCGCGTGGTTCGGGTCGACCACGTGGGATCGACCAGCGTCCCGAACCTGCCGGCCAAGGACGTGATCGACCTGCAGATCGGTGTCACGTCTCTCGCGGACGCCGACGACCCCGGGTTCGTCGCCGATCTCACCGAACGCGGCTTCGTCCGGCTACCCGAGATCAGCGCGGACCGCTCGCATACCTCGGACGGCGATCCCGCCCAGTGGGCCAAGCGGTTCCACGCATCGATGGACCCCGGCCGGGCGGCAAACGTCCACATCCGCGAGATCGGTTCTGCTGGTTGGCTGTTCGCCCTACAGTTCCGTGACTGGCTGCGCGCAAACCCGAGCGCACGCCACCGGTATGCGTCGCTGAAGCAGGCGCTCTCGGCCGGCGCTCCCAACGCGGCGGAGTACGCGGAGGCCAAGGAGCCCTGGTTCGCCGACGCATACCCCCAAGTCATGGACTGGGCCCGTCGAAGCGGGTGGACCGACGAGGCGTCCGGCCCGACGCATCGTCCCCGGTAGGTGCCTCCAACGTCACGGCCGGGTCAACTATGTGACGTCTGCCACCACGTGAGCACGAGCGTTTGCAACGTTGTCATCAGCCCTGCGTCAGGGACCGTAGCCCAGGCCTCGAAACACCGCGCGCCGATCGGGGTGGCGTGGACGGTGTGGGGGGCCGCTTTCCGAGTGGCTCGACTGCCAGTCGAGCCGCTCGGCTGACGGTATACCCACAGTCGAGTCGCTCGACTGCCAGTCAGGCGGCCCCTGGTCAGGAGCGAGCACCGGCGGCGTCGATCGCGGCGGCCACGCTCTCGGTCACGGCGGATCGGTTCGTCGCCAACCAGCGGATCCGTGCCAGCAGCGGGTCACTCGGAGGCCAACCTCGACCGTGCCCCTTGACGACCTGCTGCAGTCCGCGGGCCAGCACGTAGAGCGGCACCGCTTCGGCCGCCGACGGTGGCAACCCCCGCCGGCGCGCGTAACCCAGGACGAGCTCGCCGGTCCGCTCGAGGTCCAATCCGATGGCCTCCTGCCGCGACCGCCCACTACGCCAGATCGCGAAGCCGAGGTCCGCCCACAGCTCCTCGACGTAGGCGAGGGCGAAGTCGATGACGCCCGACGGGGTGGCCGGGGCGCCGGTGGCCAGCACGTTGTGGGCGGTGAAGTCCCCGTGGACGACGTGCCGTTCGGATGGGAGCTCGCCGAGCTCAGCCAGGGCGTCGCGAAGGACATCGAGCTCGCGGCGCGCTTCCTTCGGGACGGTGCGCCCCGAGAGCTGGTCGACCCGGTAGGCGCCGCTTCGCTGGGGCGGACAGGGAGTCCGCGTCACGGCGTCGTGGTAGTCGGCCAGGAGGCGGCCGACCTCCGCGATTCCCGGGCGGCGGCTCCAGCCGATGGCGTGGCCCGGAAGAAAGCTGACCAGCTCCCAGACCGCACCGTCGCGCACGGTCCAGCTGCGGCCCTCGAGGGCCGGGACCGGTCGTGGTGCGGGAAAGCCCGTCTCCGAGAAGCGGTCGAGGAACCCGTGCAGCCAGGTCAGGTCCGCGCGCACCTCCTGGGCCGCTGGGGGGAAGAGGGCCGGGTCGAGTCGACGCAGGACGGCCGGGCCGCGAGGGGACGTGACGACCCACGACCTCGACTCACGGGTCGCTAGCGTTCGGCCGGTGAAGCCGAGGCCGGACTCGGCCCGCGCCCAGACGGGAAGGTCCACGCTGAGAGCGTCGCCCATGGGAGGGCTCCGGGTCATCCCTGTCTGACCCGAGGCATACCGTTGAGGTATGCGTCCGACGACCGACATCAAGCGCACGGTGGCCCCGTTCCAGGTGGTCTCCGAGTTCGTGCCGAGCGGTGACCAGCCCACGGCCATCGACGAGATCGCGCGACGCATCCGGGGCGGCGAGAACGACGTCGTGCTGCTCGGCGCGACCGGCACGGGCAAGTCGGCGACCACGGCCTGGGTCGTCGAGCAGGTCCAGCGCCCGACCCTGGTCATGGCGCCGAACAAGACGCTGGCGGCTCAGCTGACCAACGAGTTCCGGGAGCTGCTGCCCAACAACGCGGTGGAGTACTTCGTCTCCTACTACGACTACTACCAACCCGAGGCCTACATCCCTCAGACCGACACCTACATCGAGAAGGACTCGTCGATCAACGACGAGGTGGAGCGGCTGCGGCACAGCGCCACCAACTCGCTCCTGACCCGGCGCGACGTCGTCGTGGTCGCCTCCGTGTCGTGCATCTACGGCCTCGGCACACCGCAGGAGTACGTGGACCGCATGGTCCGGCTCAAGGTCGGCGAGGAGATGGACCGTGACTCGCTGCTGCTGAAGTTCGTGCAGATGCAGTACACCCGGAACGACCTCGCCTTCTCGCGGGGGACCTTCCGGGTCCGCGGCGACACCGTCGAGATCATCCCCGTCTACGAGGAGCTCGCCGTCCGCATCGAGATGTTCGGAGACGAGATCGAGCGGATCTACACCCTCCACCCAGTGACCGGCGAGGTGGTGCGTGAGGAGGAGGAGATGTACGTCTTCCCCGCCACCCACTACGTCGCCGGTCCGGAACGGATGGAACGCGCGATCAAGGGCATCGAGCTGGAGCTGGCCGACCGGCTGGCCGAGCTGGAGCGGCAGGGCAAGCTGCTCGAGGCCCAGCGGCTGCGGATGCGGACGACCTACGACGTCGAGATGATGCGGCAGGTCGGCTCCTGCAGCGGCATCGAGAACTACTCGCGTCACATCGACGGCCGGTCCGCGGGCTCCGCCCCGAACTGCCTTCTCGACAACTTCCCGGAGGACTTCCTCCTCGTCATCGACGAGTCGCACCAGACGGTGCCGCAGATCGGCGCCATGTACGAGGGCGACATGTCCCGGAAGCGCATGCTCGTCGACCACGGGTTCCGGCTGCCCAGCGCCATGGACAACCGGCCGCTGATGTGGGAGGAGTTCCTCGACCGGATCGGGCAGACCCTCTACCTCTCAGCCACCCCCGGTCCCTACGAGCTCGCGCGTTCCGGCCCTCCGGTCGAGCAGATCATCCGACCCACCGGGCTCGTCGACCCCGAGGTCGTGCTCAAGCCGACCAAGGGCCAGATCGACGACCTCATCCACGAGATCACCCTTCGCACGGAACGCAACGAGCGGGTCCTCGTGACGACGCTGACCAAGAAGATGGCCGAGGACCTCACCGACTACCTGCTCGACAAGGGGATCCGGGTTCGCTACCTCCACTCCGAGGTCGACACGCTGCGCCGGGTCGAGCTGCTGCGCGAGCTCCGGGTGGGGGAGTTCGACGTCCTCGTCGGCATCAACCTGTTGCGCGAGGGCCTCGACCTGCCCGAGGTGTCGCTGGTGAGCATCCTCGACGCCGACAAGGAGGGTTTCCTGCGCTCCGCGCGGTCGCTCATCCAGACCATCGGCCGAGCCGCCCGCAACGTCAGCGGGCAGGTGCACATGTATGCCGACAACGTCACCCCGTCGATGCAGGAGGCGCTCGACGAGACCCACCGACGGCGGGAGAAGCAGATCGCCTTCAACAAGGAGCGCGGCGTCGACCCACAGCCACTGCGGAAGCGGATCGCCGACATCACGGACCTGCTGGCCCGCGAGGACGCCGACACCGAGCAGCTGCTCGGCAGCGGGCGCTCGCAGTCGCGCGGGCGGGCGGTGAGGTCCGGAGGCGGCCGCGGGGCGTTGGCCGTCGACGTCAACGTGTTCGGCGGCGGCCGGCTCGAGTCGATGGCGGCGGCCGATCTGGCGTCGCTGATCCAGGAGCTGACGACCCAGATGCACCAGGCGGCCGGGGACCTCCACTTCGAGCTGGCCGCCCGGCTCCGTGACGAGCTGGGCGACCTCAAGAAAGAGCTCCGGGAGATGACCCGCGCGACGGGCTGACACCGGCAGCTGGACGTTCGGGGGCTGCGCACCGATCGCCGAGGTCGCCCACCCCTAGCCTTGGATGTCGACATGCGAGCGACACCCGACCCTGAGGCCGTGACACCCGGCTCGGCGACGCGCCGGACCCACGCCCCGGGCCTGGCTGCCCGGGTTCCGGCTCCCGTGCTCGTCCTGCTGGCCGTGCTGTCGGTCCAGTTCGGCGGAGCGCTGGCGGCGACCCTGGTCCCGGCGATCGGTGCGGCAGGATCGGTGACCCTCCGGCTACTCATCGGCACCCTGATCCTCCTCGCCGTGGCGCGGCCGCGGCTGCGCGGCCACTCCCGGCAGGCGTGGGTGACCGTCGTCCTCTTCGGGCTGGCCCTCGGCGCGATGAACTGGTCGTTCTACGCGTCCTTGGGCCGCCTGCCCATCGGCGTGGCCGTGACCATCGAGTTCGTCGGCCCGCTCCTGCTCACCGTGGCGCTGTCCCGCCGGGCCGTGGACTTTGTGGCGGTCGTCGGCGCGGCGGCCGGCGTCGTCCTCATCTCCGAAGCCCTGAGCGTCCCCTTCGCGGAGCTGGACCTGGTGGGGCTGGGACTGGCCGCCCTGGCCGGCGCCTGCTGGGCCGCATACGTCGTCCTCTCGAAACGAACCGGCGCCGCGTTCTCCCAGCTGGACGGCTTGGCCATCGCCATGGTGGTCGCCTCGATGGCCGTGGCGCCGTTCGGACTCGGGTCGGTCCCACTGTGGACGGGGGAGATTCTCCTCAAGGGACTCGGCATCGCCGTTCTGTCGTCGGTGCTGCCGTACTCGCTCGAGCTCCTGGCGCTCCGCCGGATGAGCTCGCGGGTGTTCGGGATCCTGCTCAGCCTCGAGCCCGCGATGGCCGCGCTGGCCGGGTTCCTCGTCCTGCACCAGCGCCTGACCGGCCTGCAGATCCTCGGCATCGGCTTCGTCGTGGGCGCCAGCACGCTGGTCATGGGCACGTCGCGCAGCCGCCCGAACCAGGACGACGGCCCCGCCGCGATCGGCGGCTGACCCCAGGCTCACGAGCCGGCGGCGGCCTCCCGCGATCGGTCGCGCGCGCTCTTCATCAGGCTGGCCACCGTCGTCACCCCGAGGATGAGGACGATGGCGCCCAGCGAGACGCTGATCGGGATCTCCGGGACGGGGATGGGCTCACCACCGTTGATGAACGGGAGGTTGTTCTCGTGCAGCGCATGCAGGATGAGCTTCACGCCGATGAAGGCGAGAAGCACCGCCAGCCCGATGCTGAGGTAGACCAGCCGCTCCAGCAGGCCGCCGATGAGGAAGTAGAGCTGGCGCAGACCCATCAGCGCGAAGATGTTCGCGGTGAGGACGAGGTAGGGCTCCTTGGTCAGCCCGTAGATGGCAGGGATCGAGTCGAGGGCGAAGAGCAGGTCGGTCGTCCCGAGCGCGATGATGACGATGAACATCGGTGTCAGCATCTTCTTGCCGTCGATCCGCGTGGCGATCTTCGGCCCGTGGAACTCCGGCGTCACCGGGAAGCGCCGCTCCACCCACTTGAGGAACCGGTTCTCCTCGAACTCGTCGTCCTCCGTCGACCCCTCGCGGGCCAGCTTGACCGCCGTGTAGATGAGGAACAGCCCGAACAGGTAGAACACCCACGCGAACTCGTTGATCACCGCCGCCCCGAGCGCGATGAAGATGCCGCGCAGGATGATCGCGATGACGATGCCGATGACCAGCGCCTCCTGCTGGAGGTTCTCCGGCACGAGGAACTTCCGCATGATGAGCAAGAAGACGAAGAGGTTGTCGATCGACAGCGAGTACTCGGTCAGCCACCCGGCGAAGAACTCCCCGGCGAACTGGCTGCCCGAGTGCAGCCAGATCCAGATCCCGAACGCCACGGCCGCGCCGACGTAGAAGGAGAGCGCGATGGCGCACTCCTTCATCGACGGCACGTGCGGCCGCCGGGCGATGATGCCCACGTCGACGACGAGGAACACCACGAGAGCCCCGATGGTGATCCACCAGGTGAGGGGAGAGACGTCCACGGTCAGGCCTTCCGGTCACGATGCATGAGCAGGCGACCGGAGGTCTCTCCCGCCCGGCGAGCAGGACTCGGGGCGGACCGGCGCCCCGGGGACATCCCAGTGATGGGAGGCACCGTGATGACGAGGCAACCGCTAGCGGGGATACTCCCCTCCGTTCGGCTCCATCGTGTCACATCCTGGTAACGGTGCCGAATCGGAGCTCACGGCCGGCGCTTCTTCGGCAGTTTCGCCACGACCAGCTCGTACGACGCGTCGACGGCGTCTCGCAGCTCGTCGTCGGGAATGGCGCCGTTGAACCGCAGGCTGTTCCACCCGGACCGGCCGATGTAGGCCATGACGGTCGCGTCCTCCGGGTACTGCCGCAGCCACTCGTCGGCCTCGTCGCGGTTGGCACCGCACTTCACCCCGACGCCGGTGGCGCCGGTGAAGGCGAAGATCTTGTCTGCCACCTTGACCACGAGGTCGCCCTCCCAGGGCTCGTCAGTCCAGGCGCCGGGTTTGGTCAGGCAGTACGTGACCAGCTCCTCGAGGGTCATCGGTCCTCCTGGGTGTTCACTCCGGTATGCGTCCGGCGCCGCTGAGCGTGGCGGCGCGCCGCTCGTCGAGCGGCTCCTCTACGACGGCGCGGCTCTCCGACGCGTGGATCATCCGGTAGGCGTCGGTCACGATCCCGACGTGGTGCGCCGGGGCGCCGTCGCGAGCGAAGAAGTACAGGTCGCCCGGGCGCGCGTCGGCGGGGTCGATCGGTGTGGTAGCGGCCTGCTGATCGTGCGCGTCCCGCGGGAGTATCCGGCCGAGTCGACGGTGGACGAAGTGGACGAGCCCGGAGCAGTCCAATCCCGACGGCGACAGGCCGCCCCAGAGGTACGGCAGGCCGACGTGACCTCGAGCCAGGGCGATGTCGGAGCGGTCGGCCCCCGAACGAGAGGTGGGTGCGTCGAGGCTCGGCGCACTCGCCGGCCCCGGTGACGCGTCGCCCAGCTCCGCCAGAGTGTGGTCGTCGGTCCCATCGGTGCCACCGGCGGCGAGATGGGCCCGCCGCAGCCAACCGGGGTATCCGCGAGGGTCGCGGGAGCTCGGCTGCCATGGGCAGATGACCGCCACCCAGCCGGGGTGGTCGGGGTCGGTGCCGAGGACGGTGACCGGCTCGCCCGCCAGGACTTGACTGTGAACCCGACCGTGCAGACCGGTCCGCCCGTTGCCGGACGGGCCCTCGTCCGGGTGCGAGTCGAGGGCAGCCAGCCACGCGGCGATGTCGGGTACGTCGGCGAGCGCCGCGGCATCGACCTCCCGCGGCCGGTCAGGCGCGAGCCACAGCGTGGCGACCGGGACCCGAACCCGAATCTGCACGCCGCCATCCTCACACGCTCCGACGCCACAGGGTCGGAGACCGTCGAGGGCAACGCCAGCCCTCGGCATACTGCACCCGTGGTGGAGACCGACTCGCTCGAGGCACGGCTTGCCCGAGCGGCCACTGAGGCACCCGGCCGGCTCGGCGTCGCCGTTCGCGACGACCGGGGCTGGAGGTGGACCCACGACGCCGAACGCGTCACCCGGTCCGCCAGCACGATCAAGGTGCCGATCCTGCTCGCCGCGCTGCGACAGGTCGAGGCCGGTCGCCTCGACCTCCGGGACGACATCGCGATCGCGGCGTTCGAGGATCGGGTCGGTGGCTCCGGCGCGCTCAGCCTGCTGCCCTCCGTCACGTCGCTGCCCCTCCTCGAGGCCTTGCGGCTGATGATCGCCCTGAGCGACAACGACGCCACCAACGCGGTACTCGACCACGCCGGACTGCTCGAGAGCGGCGACGTCGACCGGCTGCTCGCGGACGTACCGACGCGGCACACCCGGCTACGCCGCCGCATGATGGACCCCGCCGCCGCGGCGGCCGGAAGGGAGAACGAGACCTGCCCGCAAGACCTGGTCGACCTGCTCGTTGCCCTGAGGGAGGGCCGTCTCCTGGACCCGGACCAGACGACGACGGCGCTCACCGTCCTCCGGCAGCAGCAGCTGGTGGCGGGGCTGCCGGCATACCTGCCGACGGACGTCGTCGTGGGCTCCAAGACCGGCGATCTGCCCGGACTGCGGGCCGACATGGCCCTCGTGGAGCGCGGCGACCGGTGGGTCGCGGTCGCCGTCGTGGCGGACGAGCTGGGCGAGCCAGGGCGGCGCGGAACACCGGACCGCGGTACGGCAATATTGCCCGTGTTCGCATCTCTCGGGGAGCTCGTCGCCGATCGCCTGGACCCTCTGGCTGAACGTTCGTGATTCAGGGAATCCGGTCCGATCCGGCCAATCGGGATGAAAGCCTGTTTGCGGGAGGTGGCATGTCGGACCCGTACGGCGTGCTGGACCAACTGGTCAGCGCACTCGCGGTGGGCGACCGGGAGGGGGCACTGCAGTGCTTCGGGCCCGGCGCCACAGTCGTCATGTCCG
>DATLQE010000017.1:0-23654 GCA_035535335.1 Lapillicoccus sp.
GAGGAGCCCGACCATGGGTTGCGCGACCCCGCCGTCCGATCGGCCTGGACCGCGCTGCTGCGGACTCATCTGCCGGACCCGCCGGCCGACGTGCTCGACCTCGGCTGCGGGACCGGCACGCTGACCGTCCTGCTCGCCGCGACGGGGTACCGGGTCGACGCCCAGGACCTCGCGCCGGCTATGGTTGCGGCCGCCCGCGACAAGGTCGCGGCCGCCGGAGTCACCGCCACCGTCCGGGTGGGCGACGCGGCCGACCCGCCCGGGCGATCTGGCGCATACGACGTCCTCCTGACCCGTCACGTCCTCTGGGCACTGCCGGACCCCGCGGCCGCGGTGGCCCGGTGGGTGCGGCTGCTCCGCCCCGGCGGACGCATGTTGCTCGTCGAGGGACAGTGGTGGACCGGCGGCGGCCTTAGTGCCGAGGACACCCGCCGGCTGGTGCTGCCGTATGCGACGTCGGTCGAGATGGTGGCGCTCACGGACCCGACGCTGTGGGGCGGCGCGATCTCCGACGAGCGCTACCTCTGCATCGCCCTGCCTGCTTGAGCAGAGCCGAGCTCTGGTCGAATGGGCCGGTGCGACGCGACGTCTCGGCCCACCTGGCACTCACGGTCAACGGTCCGACGACGCTGCTCTTCAGCACCGCGGTCTCGGCGACGGGGGTGAGCGTCGACGAGCGGCTCGACCTCCGAGTCGACGGCCAGCTCGTCGATCCGACCACGTTCACGGACCACTACGGCAGCCGGCTGCACCAAGCCTCTTGTACGGCGTCACGCGTCGAGTTCGACTACGCCGCAACGGTATGCGGCCAGGCAGCCACCGCGCGCGCCGAGGCGATCGACCTGGTGACCTTCCTGCGGCCCAGCCGCTACTGCGAGTCCGACGCGCTCGCGCCGACCGCCCATGCCGAGTTCGGCGGCCTCGAGGGCCACGAGCTGCTCAGCGCGGTCGCCGCGTGGGTCCACGACCGGCTGGCCTACGTTTCCGGAGCGTCTCTCCCGACCGACGGGGCGGTCCGCACCCTCCTGGCGCGGCAAGGCGTCTGTCGGGACTTCGCCCACCTGACCATCGCCCTCCTTCGGGCTCGGGATGTGCCCGCGCGGCTTGCATCGGTGTACGCGCCGGGGCTCGGGCCGATGGACTTCCACGCCGTCTGCGAGGCGTGGGTCGACGACGCCTGGCAGGTCGTGGACGCGACATGGCTGGCGCCGCGCCAGAGCCTCCTGCGGATCGCGACCGGTCGCGACGCCGCCGACACGGCGTTCCTCACGAACAACGGCGGGGCCATCGTCCTCGACGAGCTGGCGGTCATCGCCGTCGCCGACGAACTGCCGGACGACGACTGGACGTCGCCGGCCCAGCTCCGGTGACCACCGGCCACTTCTCGTCAGTTCAGGCTGAGCCGCGAGGCCCCCGGCCCTCCGGACAGCCCCAGCCGCGCGGCGAGCGCCGACTCGCGCTGCGCCATCCTCCGGACCAGGGCCAGGCGCGCACTCGTCTCGGACACCTCGAGCAGCCGCTGCCGGTCGTCGCGGCCGAGGTCGAGCGACTCGGCGGCCCAGTACGCCAGCAGATCCGTGTCGTCCGGTGGGTGCGCCATCTCGAGCCCGACGGTGACCCCGTGATCGCGAACGAGCTCGCAGAGGGCGTCGGCCTGAACCGGGATCTGGGTCTCGTCCCCGGGCCGGTCCTCGAGCCAGGTCACCTCAGCGGTCGTCCAGGCCGTACCCGCGGACTCGTCGACGGCGTCCAGCCGGAACCGGCGCGTGCCGTGTCCGAGGACGAGAAACAGCTTCGGATTGACCTGCACAACCCGGTCGAGCACCTCGAGGCAGCCCACCTCACACAGCTCGTTGGTCCGGTTCCCGACCTCGTAGCCGTGCCGGATGGCGACGACGCCGAACCCGAGCTCCTCGCCCTCGCTGTCGATGAGGTGGCGCAGCAGCGCGACGTAGCGATCCTCGAACACCTGCAGCGGCAGCCGCATGCCGGGCATCAAGGTGCCACCCAGCGGGAAGAGCGGAAGGGACGGCATACCCGACTCTAAGCGGACCGGTCCACGACGAGCATCTCGTCGGCACCCACCTGGAACGCGAACGGCACCCTGACCACGCGGGTTGCCAGTCTCCCGTCGTTGGCCAGCCGCTCTAGCACCGAGCCGAGGAACGCGACCGGGCCGCCGGATCCCTGGTGCACCAACGGGAACACCCGCACCTGCCGAGCCACCCTGGCCAACTCCCGCAGCGCGGCCTCGTGCCAGTCCTCGTCGAGGAGGTCCGCCCAGGTGAAGAGCAGATGCGAGCAGAGGGCCAGGTCGAAGGACGCGTCGGCGAAGGGCAGCTGCGGGAGCTCGGCGGCGACGTACCGGTGCGGACGGGCGTCATAGTCGGCCAGGAAAGCCTCCAGCGCCGTGCGGCGCAGCTCCCGTTGGCGCTCCGGCGAGCCGTACCAGTCCAGGACGAAGCGGTCCGGGTTCGCGGCGACGACGGCCGCCGCACCGGCGAGACCCTCCCCCGCGGAGCCGGCCAGCTCAGCGGCACCGAGCCGGTAGGCGGGGTCCACTGCCCACGGCATCGACTCCGCGGCCCGTCGCGCCCGCCACGAACCCGGACGCACCTGCCGAGCAGTCCAGTACCCGGCCGGGCAACCGATGCGGGTCCAGCGCGAAGAAGGCGACGTACTCCTCGAACGACCTTGAGGTGACGAGCACCTACGGATACGACACGACGTAGCTCGGGACGCCCACCATGTCCGGCGTGACGGGGTCGCCGACGTCGTTGACGACGTGGTCGATCGTCCCGGCGTGGTTGAGCGAGACGGTGAGCAGGTCGTGCATCCGCACGCCGGGCGTCACCGGCACCTCGAACCCGTGCGTGGCGTGCAGGGTCGGGTCGACGTTGGTGTAGATGTATGCGCCGCCACCCCACAGCTCGTGGTTCTGAACGGTGTCCGCCACCTTGTACGCCGCGTACCCGAGAATTCCGTCGTGCTGCCACGCGGCCTGGTTCGGCGGGTCGTACGGGAACTCGTTCTGGAAGAAGACGGTCCTTCCGCGCTCGCCGGACCAGATGACGTTCTCCTTCTTGAAGTGCTCGGAGAACAGGCCGGTCGCGGTGACGTCGTCGCCGCGGACGACGACCCCGGTGTCGGACGGGTTGACCGTCCAGCCGAAGCTGCCGGGCACGCCATGGTCGGCCCGCCACGCCCAGATGTCGTCGAGGATCACGTGATCGCTGTCGACCTCGAGGGCGACCGTGGCGGACCCGGCATGCGGTCCGCCGATCCGGAAGAAGACGTCCTGCAACGCCGTCGGGTTCGCCGGATCGCTGGCCTTGCGGTCCTTGCCCGGGCCGCCGCGGCCGGTGCCGATGCGCAGCAGGGCCGGGGAGCCCGCCGGTCCGGCGTCGAGCATGATCCCCGCGACGTCGACACCGGGCACGTCGCCGATCTGCAACGGCACCACGCCTCCGGCGGAGGTCAGGGTCGGCAGACCCAGCCCCAGGACGACGGTATGCGCTCGCTTGACGTCGAGCGTCCTGTCCACCGAGTAGACGCCCGGGAGCAGCAGCAGGTTGCGGCCCTGCGCCAGCGCCGCGTCGATCTTGACGAGTGGCGTGTTCGGCGAGGCGACGAAGAACTCGGCCAGCGGCAGGGACCGTCCTGAGGTCGGCGCGGCCGTCCACGTCGGACCCGAGGATTCAGTCCGGGGCGCCGGCACGAAGACCTGCCAGGTGCCGGAGTCGTCGACCCACAGATAGGGCCGCTCGCGGCTGGCCGGGTTGGTGGCCAGGGTCGTGTACGGCGGCTTGGGGAAGGACTGTGCCGGCGCCCCCTGGACGCCCGCGAAGACCTGGTTCCACACGGCGTTCGACCATCCGCCGACGGCGCTGTCGCGGACGAGGAACTGCTGCTGGGAGCCGTTGATGACGAACTCGGTCCGTGAGTCGGCGATGAAGCCGCCACTCGCATACTGCGGGCCGGCCGTGCAGTAGTCCATGAGGCTGAGGTTGCCGCCGCGCACGTCCACCCGGCGCATCGGAGCGGCCTGGGACACGGCCCAGAAGTTGGCCGACGCGAGGCAGCCGGTCTCCCCCATGACGTTGATGGTGAGGTTGGACAGCGAGCGCCAGAAGTTGTTGAGGGCGATGCAGTTGTCCGGCGCGAGGCACCGGTTGTAGACGTCGACGTGCCCGTTGATGGTCACGTCCCCGGGGGAGGCGCCGAGCCCGGCGACCTCGGTGTAGTAGCCGACCTTGACGATCAAGGGGTGGGCAGCCGAGCCGTAGACGCCCGGCTTGAAGAGCAGGGCGTAACGGCCGGTGCCCATCTCCGCGTCGACCTGCTGGGCGTAGACCGCGTCGACGACCGCGCGGATCTCGCTCGTCGGCATGCCGGGGTCGAAGACCTTGACGTTCGGCCCGAGGTCGACGCCTCCCGCTCCAGGGGGTGCGGCGTTCGCCGTCGGAGCGGTCGTGAGGCCGCTGAGGAGCAAGGTGGTCAACCCGAGAAGGGCACTCGCGACGGACCACCTCGTACTGGCTCTGCGCATGCTCGAAGAATTGCGCGGGAGAGCGCTCTCGGCAAGAGGAGTGGGACGCTCAGGCGTGTCCGGCGGCGACGTCCCAGCCGAACTCGGAGACCGATCCCGCGCCGCCGGTCGGAGCCTGCTGGGTGTAGGCGACGCGGATCTTCTTGAAGGAGAACGCGACGTTCTCCACCGGGCGACTGTCGTCGGCCGTGTCAGCCAGCAGGCACGTGGTCACGAGGAGGTCCTGCAGGTCGACGACGAGGATGTCGACGGGTCGAGGACCGCCCGAGGTCACCGCCAGCCGACCCTTCGCGATGTGCCGACCACTCGCCACGGCGAGCATCAGGGCCGGGGTCGCCTTGTCGAGGACCTTGGTGACCGCGACATCGGTGAAGGTGGCTCGCCCGATTCCGCTGCCTCCGCCGCTGTGCGACCCGCCGGGATTGCTCACGCCGAACGACCAGGCCGTGACCTCGATCTCCTTGGCGTGCCGAGCGTCCGTGGACTCCCCCTCTATGCCGTCCAGCTTGAGGAACACGGGCACGGGCGACCTCCCGGTCTCGGCGCGGGATGCGGACTCGGATGCGACTCTCAGAGGATGGCACCACGATGGGGGTCGTGGGCGCCATCACCGAGTACTCGCGCAACGGGCTGATCTTCGACGTCACCGACCGCGGCGACCCGGCCGACCCGGCGGTCGTCCTCCTGCACGGGTTTCCCGAGGACCGGCAGTCGTGGGACCCGATCTCCGAGCGACTCGTCGCCGGCGGCCTCCGTACTCTGGCTCCTGACCAGCGGGGATACAGCCCCCGGGCGCGCCCGGCCGAGCCGTACCCCCAGGCGTATGCCATCCCGGAGCTGGTCGACGACGTCGTGGCGCTGCTCGACGCGGCCGGCGTCGAGCGGGCTCACCTCGTCGGGCACGACTGGGGCGGCGGCCTGGCCTGGGCGATGGCCGGCAGTCACCCGGACCGCGTCGCCACCCTGACGGCACTCTCTACTCCACATCCCGCCGCCGTCCGCCGAGCCGCCATGACAACGCCGTGGCAGCTCGCGCACTCCTCGTACATGCTCTTCCTCCAGCTCCCCTGGCTGCCGGAGCAGGCGTTGGGGCGGGGGCTGGAACGGATGTTGCTCGGCTCGGGGATCCCGCGGGCCGAGGCGGAGCGGTATGCGGGTCGCATGCGCGAGCCCGGGGCGCTCACCGGTGCGCTGGGCTGGTACCGCGCGCTGCGGCAGGCGAGCGGCGCGCTGCACCGCTGCCGCGTCCCGACGACGTTCGTATGGGGGCGCCACGACGCCTACCTCGGACGGCAGGCGGCCGAGGCGACCGGAGCCATGGTGCTGGCCGACTACCGCTTCGTCGAGGTCGACGAGGGGCACTGGCTCCCGGAGCGGCAGCCCGAGCTGTGCGCGGATGAGATCGCCGCCCGGGTGACCGGGTCCGTCTGACGGTGCTCGGTGATGGACTGAGAGCGTGCCCGTCACCGTCGACGACGTGCGTTCCGTCGCAGCACCGCTGCCGCGCGCCTACGAGGTCGTCGTCCGTGACCGGGTGAAGTTCCGGGTCGGCCGCATCGTCTGGCTCGCCTTCTCGCGCGACGAGACGACGATGGGCTTCGCCTTCCCCAAGGAGGAACGCGAAGCTCTCGTCGCGAGCGCACCAGAGACCTTCCTCATGCCGGAGCGCGGCGACCTGCGCTACCACTGGGTGGTCGCGCGGATGGCTGCGCTCGACCTCGACGAGATGCGCGAGATCGTCGTCGACGCCTGGCGGATGGTCGTGCCCCAGCGCGTCGCCCGGGACTACGACGAGCGGGGCGGTGCCTAGGGTGGCGGACGTGCCTTCACGGAAGCCGGCCGGCAGCTATTACGTGCCTCTGCCCGACGGCCGGTTCCAGCCGACCGAGCACGTCCAAGGGGCGTGGAACGACCACGAACAGCACATGGGGCCGGTGTCGGGCCTGATCGTGCACGCCATCGACGGGCACGAGCCCCGTCCGGGGATGGCCCTCGCCCGCATCTGCTACGAGATCCTCGGCGTCATCCCTGTCGCGCCGACCTCCATCTCCGTGGAGACGATCCGGCCCGGCCGCACCATCGAGCTGCTCGAGGCCACCCTCGTCGCGGGGCACCGCCCCGTCGTCCGCGCCCGGGCCTGGCGCGTCGCGCAATGGGACACCCGCGATGTGGCGGGCGGCTTCCCCGAACCGCTCCCTCCACCGGACTCCTTCACTCCCTGGGACGGGCGGGAGGTCTGGACCGGCGGGTACATCGCCTCGCTTCACCAGCGTGGCCACCCGGACAACGCACCAGGACGCGGTCAGGGCTGGATCCGCTCCACCATTCGCCTCGTGGAGGGCGTCGAGGTCAGCCCCACCGCCGCATACCTCGGGCTCGTCGACACGGCGAACGGCATTGTCGTGAGGGAGAACCCGCGCTCCTGGATGTTCCCCAACGTGGACCTGACCGTGCACCTGTTCCGGGCGCCCGAGGCCGGCTGGGTCGGCTTCGACACCACGGTGATCTTCGGGCCTGACGGTCTCGGACTCACCAGCTCGACGCTCTACGACCTCCACGGACCGGTCGGACGGTCCGAGCAGGCGCTGACCGTCCGCCCGATCACTCGCCCGGATATCTGACGCCCACCTGACGTCGGGCCTCGTCGAGGACGCCGATGACCGCCCGGGACGACGCCCACGTCATCCGCGCGCTCTCCTGCTTCCCGTCGGCGACGCAGCGGGCGACCTCGGCCGCCTCGAACTGGAAGCCGTTGTCGATCGGGCCGCCCCACTCCTCGACGACGGTTCGCGAGCGGTCCGCCTTGCGCAGTCGCGTGCGGTTCGGCGCGTAGAAGTCGCCGTCGATCTCGATGCTGCCCTCGGTGCCCGAGACGACCGCGGTGGTCGGCGTCTTGGTCCACAACGTCGTGTCCAGGACCGCCAGCGTCTTGCCGCCGTAGTCGAGGACGAGGGACACATGACCGTCGACCCCGGTGTCGGTGAGCCGGCCGAGGGCCTTGACCTCCACAGGCGCACCGAGCAGGTCGACGCAAAAGGCGATGGGATAGACGCCGAGGTCGAGCAGGGCGCCTCCGGCGAGCTCTGGGCTCTTGAGGCGGTGGTCGTTCGGCAGGTCCAAGGCCTGGCCGTGGTCGGCGGCCAGCGTGACGATCTCACCGATCGCGCCGTCCGCGACCCGACGACGGACCTCGGCCATGTGCGGCAGGTGCCGGGTCCACATCGCCTCCATGGCAAAGACCCGGTGCTGTTGAGCCGCCGCAAAGATGTCCTCGACCTCGGAACTGTTACGCGCCAACGCTTTCTCGATGAGCACGTGCTTTCCTGCGTTGATGGCCAGGAGGGCGTGCTCCCGATGGCCGGAGTGCGGTGAGGCGACGTAGACCGCCTCCACCTCATCGTCCGCAACGAGATCGGCGTAGCTGCCGTAGGACCGCGGGATGCCGTGCCCCTCGGCGAAGTCCGCGGCGCGGCCCGCGTCGCGTGAACCCACGGCGACCACGGTTCCGGCGGTGAAGTCGCGGACCGCGTCGGCGAACTTGTTGGCGATGCCGCCGGGGGCAATGATCCCCCACTTGAGCGGCGGGGCGTCCTGCGGGTCGGGCACGGCGTCGGGCATACCGCAGTATGGCGTGAGCCGGTCGGCCCGCGGCCGTCAGCGGCCGTAGGACTCCTCGTCGGCGGTCATGAGCAGGTCCATGAAGAGGAGCGCCTGCCGCCGCCGGGCGAACGGGTCGCGGTAGAGAGACGGCTTGGTCGGCCGGTTGCGTATGCGGAGGCATTCCTCCAGGAGCCGGCGCCACTCGCGTTCACAGACCGTGAGAGCCCACTCGCCGGCGCCACACTTCGAGGTCACCCGGCCGGTGGTGAGCATGTAGTGGACCCGCGTGACGCCGAGGACCCCGGAGGCTGGTGCCCACCCGCCCAGGCTGCCCATGCCCGAGCCGGACCAGAGCTTGGCGTTCCGGTACCACCACGGCGTCCACTGCTTCTCGATGCTTTCCAGACACCAGTCGCGCAGCATCTCCTCGTCCCGGGCGATGGCGCGTTGCCCCAGACCAGGCCCGTGGACGTGCAGCCCGTGCTCGGTGAGCTCGTGCCACGTCAGGATCGACGGCACCCAGTTGGACCCGAAGTGGAGCACGCCGCCCTTGGCCTGCAGGCCCAGCGTGACGCGTCGGTCCGGAGGAGCGGCCAGGTCCTCCCACCGGAGGTAGTAGCCGTCGAGCCGGGGCTTCCGATGGCGCCGGGCGACCCGCTCATGGATGTCGGCGAGCAGCACCCGCTGCCTGGTGTCGGGGACGTCGTGGACCACCGTGACGAAGTCGATGTCGCTCCACGCCGGATGGAAGTCGGACAACGCGACCGAACCGGTGAGGTAGACGCCGGCGACGAGGCCCGGCAGCGTTGTCTCCAGATCGTCGAGGTAGCTCTCGACCACGTGCGCGACGACGTTGGAGACGTTGACCGGCAACGCGTCGACCGCGCCGGGGCTCGTCGCGCTGGTCACGCTCCGAGGGTAGGTGTGGAGCGGCCGATTTACGCCGAGACACGGCGCGTTGGCCTTCGACCGGGATGTCAGGCCGTGCGGACGGTGATGTCGGTGCCGAGGATGATGGTGCGGCTCACCGTGCAGAGCCGCTCGTGCGACTTGCGGATGATGTCGGGCAACAACCGCCGGGCGGCGTCGCCGCCGTCGCCGTCGGGGAAGCGGACCCGGAAGGTCATGACGATGTCCTGGAGGTGGTTGCCCTGCGCGTCGGCGATCTTCTCCGCGTCGACGTCGACATCGAACGCCTCGGGCCGCGCCCGACGGCCGGTGACGTAGTCGACGTCGACCGACGAGCAGGCCGCGATGGCGGAGAGCAGCAGCTCGACGGCGGTGAAGTCCGCGTCGTCGCCCCCGACACTGAGCGTTCCGCCGCGGGCGTTGGTGATGGTGTAGCGGCCGGTCTCCTCGCGACGGAGGCTGATGTGGCGGTGCGCCGGCTTCTCCGGCGGGAGCTCCGTCGGTCGCTCGCTGTTCATGGCGGACAGCGTACGGAGCCGCCTGCCTACGCTGCCGAGGTGACGTACTGGGAGTCCTGGCATGAGGCATACGCCGATCCGTCGTCGCCCCTGAGCCGACGGCTGGCCGTCGTCCAGGATCACGTCGACCGGTGGCTGGACCAGACCGCACCGCGGCCGGTGCGGGTGGTCAGCCTCTGCGCCGGGGACGGCCGCGACCTGCTCGAGGTCCTCGCCTCGCGCGCCGACGCGGACCGCGTCACGGGGACTCTCGTCGAGCTGAATCCCGGCCTCGCCGGACAGGCCCTGGAGACCGCGCGGCGATGGCCCGGCATCGAGGTCCGCACCGCCGACGCCGGGGAGACCAGCGGGTATGCGGACCTGCCGCCGGCCGACCTCGCGCTCGTCTGCGGGGTGTTCGGGAACATCTCCGACGCCGACGTCGAGCGCACGGTCGCCGCGCTTCCGGCGCTGCTGGCGCCTGGAGGACGAGTGATCTGGACCCGGACGCGTCGCCCGCCAGACCTCACCCCGACCGTGCGAAACTGGTTCGCGCGTAACGGTTTCCGGGAGGTGGACTTCGTCGCGATACCGGACAGCCTGGCGGCCGTAGGCGTGGCCGACCTCGTGGCGGCGCCCTTCGCGGCGCCTCCGCCCAGCCGGCTGTTCACGTTCGAGGCGGAGTCGCCGAACCACCGGACGCTCGACGTCTACGAGCACGGCGCCGAGCGGTACAAGGCCACGCAGGGCCCGCCTCAGGCGTGGCACCTCGCGTTCCTCGACCGGATGGCGGCAGCACTCGGGCCCGGCGCCTCGGTGTTGGAGCTGGGGTCCGGGACGGGCCAGGCCGCGCAGTACCTGGCCGAGCGCGGACTCGCGGTCCAGCCCTCCGACGGGGCGGTGGCGTTCGTGGAGAGGATGCGCGAGGCCGGCCTGTCGCCGATCAGGCTCGACGTGCTCGCGGACGACCTCGGCGGGCCCTGGGACGCCGTCGTGGCCTTCGCGGTCTTTCTGCACCTCACGGCCGAGGAGCTCGGGACGGTTCTGGACCGTGTTCGTCAGGCGGTCCGGCCGGGCGGCCTGCTCGCCCTTTCCGTCAAGGAGGGCGACGGATCGGCGTGGAGCGACCACCGGCTCGGGTCGCCCCGCTTCTTCACGTTCTGGCGTCCCGGGGCGCTCGCCCAGGTGCTCGAGGACCACGGCTGGACCATCCAGGAGCTCGAGCGCCAGGCCGGGGATCGGGACGACTGGATCCTGGTCATGGCCAGGAGTCCGGACGAACCGGGCGGCTAGGCTGACGGGGTGAGTGACGAGGGGATGAACAACCCACAGGACCGGCCGCGCCAGGAGTGGGCACCCGGACCGTCGCCGGCGCCGCCGTCGCAGGGGTACGGGCCGCCGCCGGCATACCAGCAACCGCCCTACGGGCAGCCCGGCTACGGTGCCCATCCGGAGAACCAGATCCAGTTCCAGCCCGCCGGGCCGACCGTCGAGCACCCGCAGGCGACGCTGGCGTTCGTCCTCGGCCTGCTGTCGGTCATCGGCCTGACCATCCTCGGCCCGTTCGGCTGGTACTACGGCAACAAGGTCGTCAATGAGATCGACCGCGACCCGCGCGCGTACAACAACCGGGGCCTCGCGATGGCCGGCAAGGTGCTGGGCATCATCGGCACGGTGATGCTGGCGTTCATCGTGGTGCTGATGATTGGCGCGATCATCTTCGCCATCGCCGCGAGCGGCTCGTCGTCCTCCACCGTGTCGGGGTACTGATCGGGCGTCGGTCTAGCCGTAGGTCTCGAGGAAGTGCGCGATCCGACCGATGGCCTCCTCGAGCTCCGGCACCGCGGGCAGGGTGACGAGCCGGAAGTGGTCGGGTTCGAACCAGTTGAAGCCGGTGCCGTGTGTGACGAGGATCTTCTTGGCGCGCAACAGGTCGAGAACGAACTGTTGGTCGTCGACGATCGGGTACATCTCCGGGTCGAGGCGCGGGAAGCAGTAGAGCGCACCCTGCGGCTCGACGCACGAGACACCCGGAATGTCGTTGAGCAGCTTCGACGCCAGCTTGCTCTGCTCGTAGAACCGCCCGCCCGGGACGATGAGCTCGTTGATCGACTGGTAGCCGCCCAGGGCAGTCTGGATCGCGTGCTGGCCGGGCACGTTGGCGCACATCCGCATGTTGGCGAGCAGGGTGAGCCCCTCGAGGAAGTCCGTTGCCAGGTGCTGCGGGCCGGAGATCATCACCCACCCGGCGCGGTACCCGCATACCCGATAGGCCTTGGACAGACCGCTGAAGGTGAGGCAGAGCACCTCGTCGCCGCCGAAGGTTGCGGCGTGGTGGTGGGGCCGCTCGTCGAAGACGATCTTCTCGTAGATCTCGTCGGCCATGACGACGAGCCGGTGCCGCCGCGCGAGATCGACCAGACCCCTGACTGTCTCCTCGCTGTAGACGGCACCGGTCGGGTTGTTGGGGTTGATGACGACGATGGCGTGGGTGTTCGGCGTGATCTTGGCCTCGATGTCCGCGAGGTCGGGGTTCCAGGCGTTCGACTCGTCGCAGCGGTAGTGCACGGCGGTGCCGCCCGCCAGGGTCACCGCGCCTGTCCAGAGCGGGTAGTCGGGCGCCGGGATGAGGATCTCGTTGCCGTCGTCCACGAACGCGGTGAGCACCATGGAGATCAGCTCGGAGACGCCGTTTCCGATGTAGACGTCGTCGGGGACCGTCTTGGTCAGGCCACGCGACTGGTAGTACTGCGCGACGGCGGTCCGGGCGGAGTAGATGCCGCGGGAGTCGGAGTAGCCCTGGGCCTCGGGGAGGCTCTGGACGATGTCGACGACGATCGCCTCGGGGGCCTCGAACCCGAACGGAGCGGTGTTCCCGATGTTGAGCTTGAGGATCTTGTGGCCCTCCGCCTCCAGACGGTGGGCCTCCTGGAGGATCGGACCTCGCACGTCATAGCGCACGTGCTGCAGCTTCTTGCTCTGGACGATGCGGCGCACGACAGCCAGCCTCCCATCCGGGCCGGATGAACCGCACCGACTTAGGCCGGGGCCCCCGCGAAGTATCGGAGGCCGGGGTCCCGCGAAGTTTCGGAGGCCGGGGTCCCCGCGAAGTATCGGAGCGAAGCGGAGAACTTCGCGGGGTGGCAGGGGAGCGGAGAACTTCGCGGGGTGGCAGGGGAGCGGAGAACTTCGCGGGGTGGCAGGGGAGCGGAGAACTTCGTGGGGTGGCTTATGCGTCGCCGACGGTCAGCGCCTCGGCTTCGCGCTCGGTCGGCTCGCCGTGCCGCTCGCCCTCGTCGATCCCGGTGAGGAACGGCCGGCTGAGGGCCAGCACGGCCACCGCCAGCGCGACCGCGGCGGCGCCCATCCAGAAGGGCATGTGCACGTTGACCTCCTCGCCGAGCTTCGCGGCGAGCCACGGCGCGATCGCGCCGCCGGAGAAGCGGACGAAGCTGTAGGCGGCCGAGGCCACGCCCCGGTCGACCGGAGCGGCCTTCATCACCGTCTCGGTGACGAGGGTGTTGTTGATGCCGAGGAACAGGCCGGCCACGACGACGCATACCGCGAGAACTGCCTTGTTGTTCGTCCCGAGGGCCATGACGACGAGAAGCCCGGAGAGCAGGGAGAGGTTGACCAGCAGGGTCGGGATGGTGCCAAAGCGCACCTGAAGACGCGGAGCGACGACGACCGAGGTAAAGGCCAGGGCGACGCCCCAGCCGAAGAAGATCAGGCCGATCTCGTGAGCGCCCATGTCGAGGGGGAACGGGGTGAAGGCGAGCAGGGTGAAGAAACCGAAGTTGTAGAGCAGCGCGGTGATCGCCACCCCCAGGAGGCCGCGGTGTCTCAGCGCGCGGAAGGGGTCGAGGAGCGAGGTCGGCCGTGGGGATCGCGGAGTCGCCGGGAGAGCGAGGGCGGTGACGACCAGGGCGACGGCCATCAGGGTCGAGACGCCGTAGAACGGGCCGCGCCAGGAGATCTCGCCGAGCAATCCGCCCACGAGCGGGCCGACGGCGATGCCGAGGCCGAGCGCGGCCTCGTAGAGGATGACCGCCTGGGCCACCGAGCCGCGGGCGGACGAGACGATCGTGGCGAGGGCGGTGGCGATGAAGAGCGCGTTGCCCAGGCCCCAGAGGGCCCGCCATCCGACGATGCCCATGACCGTGTCCGAGGACCCGGCCAGGGCGGCTCCGGCGATGATGATGACGAGGCCGAGCAGCAGCGTGCGTTTGGCGCCGATGCGGCTGGCTACGGCGCCGGTGACGAGCATGGCGACGCCCATCACGGCCATGTAGCTGGTGAAGAGCAGCGACACCTGGGACGGCGTGGCGTTCAGCTGGTCGGCGATCGGCTTGAGGATGGGGTCTACCAGGCCGATGCCCATGAAGGCGATCACGCACGCGAAGGCGACGGCCCAGACGGCCTTCGGTTGGCGCCACATGCTGTGCGGCCTCACTGTCGTTGGTGGTTGCTGGGGGTGTGCGGCGCGGCGGCTGCCGACACGAGACGCTGGAGGATCTTGACGCCGTCGGCCAGGGTGGCCCGCTCATCGGCGGTCAGCCCGTCGAGGTCGGGAGCGACAACGCGCGCGCGGCGCGTCCGGATGTCGTCCAGGACCGCACGGCCGGCCGGCGTGATGTCGACAAGCACGGCCCGGGCGTCGGAGGGGTCAGGGCGGCGCTGCGCCCAGCCACCCGTCTCCAGCCGCTGGACCTGAGCCGTCATCGTCGGTTGGCTGCAGTGGTCAGCGGTCGCGAGGTCGCAGACCCGGGAAGGGCCGCTCTCTTCGATCTGGGCAAGCAGGCGGGCCTGCGCGTACGGGACCGGCAGGTCGGCCCGCCGTGTGGCCATGCGGTTGAGGCGGGCGACGACGGACAGCAGCTCGGCGCCTAGTGCCGTCTGGCTTGGCGAACCGCCAGCGGGGGATGGAGGCACTCAGCCACTTTATATAGAGTGCCTATGTATTTCCACTCGACCGTCCGTCACGGTGCGCACGTGGTCACCGAGTCCGCATACCGCACCCAGGTGGGCAGGGCGGCTGCGAAGGCCTGGCCCATCGCCGGCGTACCGGCCGCCCGCCAGTCCACCGCGTCCTTGATCTCAATCTCGTACTTCTTGCGCTCGAACCAGTTGATCATCTTCACCTGGGGGAATCGCCGGTGGAAGTCCTCTGAGAACACCTGCTGCCACCAGGCCTGCTTGATCGCCGACTCGGACGCCCCCGGACGCGAGGGCGTGTAGATGGCGGCCGTCTCGACGATCGCGACCGGCTTGGCGTGCTTGACGCCGTAGACTTCGTAGAAGTTCGGGACCGCCCCGTCGTCACCGGCCGTGCCCTTGTAGTCGCCGCTCAGCATGTCGGCGAACTTGGTGGGCTCGGTGATCTCGTTGTCGCCCCACGGCCGCTTGTTGCCCCAGTGGTAGAGGGAGATGCCCATCCAGTCGACGGAGTCGTCGCCGGGGTAGTACGGAGCGTAGGGGTCGTCGTTCATGGTGAGCCGGCCGTCGTGGTCGGTGTCGAGAAGGGTGAAGTCGGCTGTCCCCGGCGCGGCGGCGTACTGACCGCCGATGAACGGGTAGCCGCCGCCGTAGTTGGGGGCCCACATCATCGATGAACCCGGTGCTCCCGCGTGGACAGCAGCAGCCACTCGCCGGTAGGCGTCGACGTACTTCGTGGGCTGCTGCCCCCACGCATACCACGTGCCGTTCATCTCGTGGGCGAGCCGCACGACGACCGGAACGCCGGTGTCGTTGAGTGCCTTGAGATCGGTCACCAGGGTCTGAATCACCGAATCGCTCAGGGTGTCGAGCCCACCGTGCGGTTCCAACGTCAGAATGAGGACGCCGCCGTTCTCCTTGACCTGGCCGGCGGAGCCCACGGTGTAGGACCAGGTATTGCGGTCGTAGGGGATATCCGAGAACTGCACCGCTGCGGCGGGATGCTTGCCGAGGTTGGAGCGGTACTGCTCGAGGGTCTCCTGCTCCCAGTCGATGTTGACCCCGAACAGGACGCCGTCCGTCGGCACCAAGGAGCGGGCGTCGTTGAAGACGCAGGACGCGTTGGGGTCCGTCGTCGGAGCGGCGCGACTGAGCCCCGCGGCCGCAATGATCGCCGCGAACGTCATGATCAGCAACGGAATCAGGGCCGTTCGGTGACGGCCGCCCTTGGGGGGCAGTCCGACATAGGCCGGGCCAACCGGCTCGTCGGCCGGAATCGGTGCACGGTGTTCCGTGCTCGGCTCCCGGGCGGGATCGGGTGGGACCTGCTTGCGGGTCGCCATGAGCTAGACCGTCGCCGTGCTGGGTGCCGCTTCGGGCTGCGCCGCGTACACCGGCATTACCGAGGTGAGCCGGAGCGCCTCGTGGGCTGCGGAGAACGCGGGCGAGACGCCGAAGAGGCGGACGTCGCCGCCGCGGCTACGGACGAAGCGGAGCAGGTCGAACAGGGCGGCCATTCCCGAGGAGGTCACCACCGAGACCTGGGAGACATCGAGGAGGACGATGTCCTGGCCCTCGGAGAGCTGTTCGGCGATCAGGACCCGCAACCGGAGCGCCTCCCGAGCGCCGAAGCGCTCGCCGTCGATACGGTGGCTCTTCACTCGGGTCTGCGCGGACGCGCTGGTGAGCTCTACGACCTCCAGCACCTCGCGCTCGGCGGGCGTCACGACCGCCAGGGCGCTCATCCGCATGACGTACTCGTCGACCGCGTCCGACTCAGCCCGGACTGGCTCCTCGATCCACGACTCGACCGAGACCGGCGACACGAGCTCGTCCCCAGGCCCCCGGTAGCGCATCGCTGCGACCACTGCCCCGAGAAGCGCGAGATCCACGACCACCCACACCATGGACAGTCCGGTGATCAATGCAGAGGCCTCGTGAACGACAACTCGATAGATGCCGACTCCGCTGGCCACGAGCAGCGCCGCCATGGCGATGAGCTGCGGCAGGACCAACCGATGGTTGCCCTGGGCAGTCTGCTTGGTCTTCGACGTCACGGAGAACGTGAGATGGCGGCCGAACAGGGCGGCGCTGGCACCGGCCAGGGTGGCCTCGACCCAGGTAGGGAACAGCGCGAACGACATCTGCTGACCGCGCCACAGCCCCTTGGCCTTGAACCCGGTGACGAGGAACAGTGCCTGGCAGGCGAGGAACACCGGCACGAAGCGGGCAAAGAACGCCTCCGGCTCCGCGACGAGCGGAAAGATCCCGGTGGTCAGATAGACGATCGGAGCGGCGATGAAGGCGAGCGCGGCAAAGCCGTTGAGGTAGCTGGTCATCGTGGCCAGGTACATGAGCCGCTGGGCGATGGTCAGGCCACCGACGAACACCGGGTTCTCCTTGAAGAACACCTGCATGGAGCCGGTGGCCCAGCGCTTGCGCTGCGACAGCATCGTTCCGAGGTCCTCCGGTGCCAGGCCGTGCACCAGGACCTCGTGGTGGTAGACGCTCGACCAGCCCATCGCGTGCAAGTGCATGGCGGTGGCCATGTCCTCGGTGATGGACGTCGTGTCGAGAGGGTGGATGGCGAGGGCCTCATCGCTGCGGGCGACGTCGACGAGCTCGTAGACCTGACGCATCGCGGAACGGACCGGCTCGCTGGCGGTGTCACCCCAGACGCTCGTCGGCTCGTTCATCGCCGCGTCGAAGGCGTGTCGGAGGCGATACGTGATCTCCGTGAGCACCTCCCCGTGACGCAGCTGGCCCAGCGCGTAGTCGACCGCAGCCAACGCGTGGAGGAGGGTGCGGCTGGAGGTCCCGTCCGTATCGGGCAGAGCGAGGACCGACTCGAGGCGGCGACGCCCCTTGCGTAGCGCGTCCCGCGTCCGTCCCGTCGCCTCGGCCGAGAAGCGCGCCAGGCCGAGGGCCATCAGCGCGTCACGCCGCAGGACGGCGTTCGAGCCGCAGAAGAAGGCAGCGCCCCAGCCGTCCTTGCCCTGCTGGATCGGGCCGTAGAACAGCTCCGCCTGGCTGCCGAGCGGGTCGTTTGCGGGAACGTTCCAGAACCGCTGCGGCGTCTGGACGAAGGCCACCTCAGGGTCCTCGAAGTAGCCGAGCACGTTGTCAAGGAACCGCGGCTCCGGGACCTGGTCGGCGTCGAGGATGGCGATGAGCTCCCCGGTCGTCTTGAACAGGGCGTTGTTGACGTTCCCGGCTTTGGCGAAGCGCTGGCGGCCGTCCCACTCGGGGCCGCGGTTGATGTACCCGACCCCGACGGCGTTCGCCGCCCGCTCGAACTCGGGGCGGTTGCCGTCGTCGAGGATCCACGTCTGGTGCGGGTATGTCATGTCGCGGGCGGCGATGGCCGTGCGCATCACCAGTTCGAGCGGCTCGTTGTAGGTCGTGACGAACACGTCCACCGTCAGACCTTCAACCGCGGGCGGGGGCGTCGGACGACGCCGGGCGTTCCACATCGTCAGGGCGTAGAGCACGGACTCGCCCAGGGTGTAGGTCTCGGCCAGGACGAGGGGGATGGCGATCCACCACGCGTCCCAGTTGATGGTTCCCGTCCAGCGCCAGCCGATGTAGACGGCACCGAACGCGACGGTGAGTACGGCGAGCACTCTGGCGAGCGCAAGTCGACTCCTACTCATGGTGATCCCCTTGGAAGTCGGTATGCCGCGTCCCCTGCGCAGCCGGGGGCAACCAGCACCAACGTGTGGTGGTTGCCTAGTGCTCGTCGGCTCTGACGGTGTTCGTCACGTCGGCCTTGACGCGCTGTCGCGATCGGGGGCGGCGGAGGCCCTCCGAGAACCGCCTAAGCGGTCGTTGCAGTTCTCTTAAACCATGGTGCGGTGCGCACCACGTTGACGCAATTCGGCGCGGCCGCTATTGCTTCCAGAATTTCTGGTTCTGTGATCCTTCACACGTCCATTGCTGCAGCGGCGCACCATCCGCCGTGTTCGCATCTGCCACGTCGACGCATTTGTCGGCGTCCGTGTTAACCAGGTCACTCCCCGAAGTGAGGGTGAAGCGCTGGGCCGCTCCGCCATTGCAGGTCGTCGCCTGCATCCGCGCACCGTCGTCGTGTGAACCCCATGCCACGTCCATGCATCGGCCGAGCGCGGTGACGCTCCCGTCCGCGCCGAAACTCCATGCCTGGTTCGGCGCGCCGGTGCACTCGCGCATCTCGAGCTGCGGGGCGTTGCCATCCATCGCCGGGAGTGTCAGGCACTTCCCCCCGAGCCCGCGAAGGCTGGTCCCGGTCGCCGTCGTGGTTACGCCGGACGCGGGGATGGATGCGGTCGCGGGGGCCGCCGAGGCGGTTATCGAGGAGTCCTGGTACACGCGCACGTAGTCCACGAGCATCGTCTGTGGGAAGCGGGTGCTGGCGTCGGGAGAGCCAGGCCAGGAGCCACCGACCGCGAGGTTGAGGATGACGAAGAACGGGTGGTCGAAGGGCCAGGGATCCGGGCCGACGTCTGCCCGAGTCCGGGTCTGATAGGCGTCGCCGTCCACCGACCACGTGATGGAATCCGGTTTCCAGTCAACAGAATAGACGTGGAAGTCGTCGGCCAGCACTCCGCCGTCAGGCAGGGTGAGCGTCCCGTGCAGGCTGTTGGCGCCAGAGTGGCCGGGGCTGTGGATGCTGCCGTAGACGGTTCCCGGCTCCTTGCCGACGTTCTCCATCACGTCGAGCTCTCCGCTGTTGGGCCACCCTGCGCTATGGACGTCGTTCCCTAGCATCCAGAACGCCGGCCACACGCCCTGGCCGCGAGGCACCTTGATGCGGGCCTCGAAGCGCCCGTAGGTCTGAGCGAAGTGGTCCGCTGTGGTCATCCGCGCGGACGAGTATCGGCACGGGCCGTACCAGCAGTCCGTTCCAGTGCTTTCCTGCCGCGCCGTGATGGCGAGGTGTCCGTCGCCGTCCTGGGCGGCATTGGCTGTGCCGTTGGTGTAGGCCTGCAGCTCTTGGTTACCCCACCCCGAGCCGCCGTTCTCCATCTGCCAGGAGGACCCGCTTGGCGCACTACCGGCCGGGCCGCCGAACTCATCGGACCAGGCCAGCGGACCAGGGACCGGGGCGGCCGTCGCTCGCACGGAGATCGCCGCGGTCAACGCAGCAATCAACAGGAGCGGGGCGCCAAGGGCGACCACCCTTTTGGCCATATATTCGAGAGTAGGAAAAACGTCCGGTTCTCCGACTCCCTATCCGAATCGTGAGATAGCCAAATTCGAGTTCTTAACGGAATGTTTCCGGAACGTTTCTTCTAAACTCTCAATCCAGCTGCGGTACCGGCTCGTTGGCCCAGGTCTCGACCCGCCACCCCGAGTCCGGGCTGCCGTCGAGGACGATGACCGCGGTGTTGTGAAGCCGGGTGTCGGCGACGAAGGCCCGGTCGACGTTGGCCGCGCGGGCCCCGGTCCAGGCCCGGATCATCGCGCCGTGGCTGACGATCGCGGCGGCCTCGTGGTTCGCCGCCTCGGCGACGACCGCGTCGAACCGCGCCAGGACCTCGGTGCCGGACTCACCGCCGGGTACACGGGTGTCGGGCTCCCCGTCGGCCCAGCGGTAGAGCACGGCGAGGTAGGCGCCCCAGGAGCCGTCGTCGGGCGCCATCTCGTACTCGCCTGCCTGGATCTCCCGGACGCCGGGCCGGACGAGCGGGGGCAGCCCCCGCTCGGCCGCCAGGGGGGCCGCGGTCTGCTGGGTGCGGACGAGGTCTGAGACGTAGATCGCGTCCAGCGGGACCTCGGCCAAGGCCTCGACCAGCTCCTCGGCTTGGATGCGGCCGCGCTCGCTCAGGTCCGTTCCAGGGGGTGCCGTGTCGAGGAGGCGCTCCGCGTTGGCGGTCGTCTCGGCGTGGCGGATGAGCAGCAGGCGCACTCCGACAGGCTAGGCGGCGCTGAAGAGCAGCCTCGCGGCGGCTGCAGTGGCCACCACGAGGAGACCGCCGAGGACGGCCACGATGTCGGGAGGGCGCCACGGCGCCGCCCCGGCCCAGGTCCGGCGGTGGGCGCCCGCGAAGCCTCGAGCGTCCATTGCCAGGGCGAGCACCGCCGCCTGGCCCAACACCACCGTGAACAGGGCCAGGGTCGTGGCGCCCGCCTCGCCGACCTTGGCCACCACGGACCGGCCCGCACCGATCCCGCGCACCCGTCGCGCCCGGGTGAGCTCCTGCCACAGCGCGCCGAAGGTCTGGAACCGCTGCAGCGCGGCGGTCGCGGCGACGACCGGACGCGCCGGAAAGCGAAGCCGTTGCGCCAGGTGGTCACCCAGGGCGTCCGGGTCGACGTAGGGCAGGAGGACCACGGAGGGCAGGACGAGGGTGAGCACCCGCAGTCCCGCGCCGACGGCGATCTCGAGGTCGTGGCCGCCGAGAAGCCACGTTGACCAAACGACGCCGAGGATTCCCACCAGGGCCGGCACCGATCGGGCCCCGAGTCGGCGCCATCGACCGGTCGGGGCGGGACCGCGGCCCGGCGCCCACAAGGCGGCCAGACCCATGAGCACCTCCACGGCGAGGACCACGAGCGACTGCCGCCAGCTGGTCACCAGCGCCGGCAGTGGCAGGACCAGGAGGCAGGCGGCCAGCAGCGACAGGGGCCCGCAGCGCGCCGCCAGCGACCGCCGCCGCGTCGTCGCCTTGCGTCGACCGGTTGGGAGCGCAGCGTCCGGATCGGCGGTCGCTTGGCTCCCGACCGAGACACGAGGCGAGCTGAGCGTGACGGTGCCATCGGCCCGGGCAACGACCGCGTCGTCGTGGGTCGCGACGACGACGGCCGATCCCGCGGCGCGCATCGCGTCGAGCATTCCGACGACGGCCGCCCAGGTGAGCCGGTCCTGGCCGACCGTGGGCTCGTCGGCCAACACCACCGAGGGCTGGTGCACGACCGCCGCCGCGACGGCCAGCCGCCGTTGCTCGCCACCCGACAGCTGGCGCGGATCAGCCGTCTCGAGATGCGCCAACCCCAGGCGCTCGAGCACCAGGCCCGCCCGCGCCACGGCGACCGCGGGCTCGACGCCGACCGCGACCGACGTCGCCAGCACCTCGTCTCGAACCGTCCGGCGCACGATCGTGCTGGCGGCGCGTTGCGGCACCCAGGCCACTGTCCGCGCGAGGTCCGGCGACGACCGCCGGGATGGGTCGCCCCGCCCGCCGAGAGGCCAACTCTGGTCGTCATCCGGCCCGGATAGCGGCCGAAGTTGACCTCTCGGCGCCTGGGCGGCGGAGGCGGGGGCGGGGGGGAGCGGTCGGGCCGACGCCGGATCCGAACGCAGCTCCACGGTCCCCGAGGAGGGCCGCACCAGCCCGGCCAGGGCCTCGAGCAGCGTGGACTTGCCCGACCCGCTGGGACCGACGAGCGCCACCGTCGACCCGTCGCATACGTCCAGATCCACCCCCTCGACGGCGGTGGTCACCCGAGGCGAACCGTTGAGCGGCGAGGAGGTCCGCCGGACGGTGAGCCCGCGGGCGCAGACCGCCGGATCGGCACGCGGCGGCCGAACCGTGAACGCCTCCGACACGTCGACCGGTTCGGGGTCCGGCTGCCCGGGAACCCAGATGCCCATCGCGGCCAGCTCGGCACCCCGTGCCGCGAGCACCGCCCCAGGCGGCCCGTCGGCGACGACGGCACCCGTCGGCCCGAGCACGACGATCCGGTCGACCAGATCGAGCCACAGGCCGAGCCGGTGCTCGACGACGACGGTCGTGAGGCCACGCGCGTCGAGGACCTCACCGACGACGGATCGCACCGACGCCGCGTTGGCGGGGTCCAGCATCGCCGTCGGCTCGTCGAGGAGGAGGACCCGGGGCGACATGGCCAGGGCTCCGGCGAGCGCCAGCCGCTGCTGCTCGCCGCCCGAGAGCGTCAACGGGCTGGCCGGGGCGAGGTCATCCAGCCCGACCTCGGCCAGGGCGGCGGCGACCGGCGCACCCATGGCCTCCCGCGGCATACCGATGTTCTCGAGTCCGAAGGCCACGTCACGGTGAGCCGTCGAGGCGACCACCCCGGCCCCGGGGTCCTGCAGGACCAGGCCGACCGATCCGGCCACCGCTCCGGGGTCCACCCCGTCGATCGAGACGGTTCCCGAGAGCTCACCGGCGTCGGCCGTGAGGAGCAGGCCGGCCACCGCCCGGAGCACGGTCGACTTGCCCGAACCGCTCGGGCCCACGAGCAGGACCCGCTCACCCGCGGCGAGCCGCAGGCTCAGGTCGGAGAGGACCGGCCGGGTCCGGCCGTACGGGCGCCAGGTGAGGCCCTCGATCTCGACGGAGGCACCACCGACGCCCCTCGCCGCCGACGGCGCGAGGCCGAGGGCATCAGACAGCTCGGGCCTCCCGTACCTCCTGGCCGGGCGGCAGCGAGCCCAAGGCACCGGCGCGGGCCAATCCCTGGGTCAGCAGCCAGCCGATCCCCCCGGCGATGAGCGCGCCCGCGACGGTGAGGATGACCAGGTAGGCGATCTTGTAGCCCCAGTCCCAGTCGGCCCAGTAGCTGAACCACTCGTAGACCGCTTCCAGCGGCGCGGCCAGGGCGCCCGACAGGAGCGCCGCCCCGAGCCCGAACGAGCTGTAGCCGAGGATCGCGAACCCGATCTCGGCCCCGAGGCCCTGTAGCAGGCCGGACACGACCGTCGCGATGCCCCACGAGCTGCCGATCAGGGCCTCCACGCAGGCGGCGATGAGCTCGGCGAAGAGCGCCGCGCCGGGACGGCGGATCACGAGCCCGCCGACGACGCCGGCCATCAGCCAGGGCGCCCCGGTGATGCCCTGCAGCGGAGGAAACGCCGCCGCCAGCGCGGTGCTCGGCGCCTGGTAGAGCAGGTACCAGGCCCAATAGGCCACTCCGAAGGCAACCCCGATGAAGGCGCAGGTCAGCAGGTCGATGGTGCGCCACCGGGTCAGCGGACGGGTGGCGAGAACGGTGCGGTGGGTCTGAGTGGTCATCGTGGCCTCCCGGGTGGGGTTGAGCTGGTTCCCGGGGGAGGTGCGCCCGCGCATACACCGCGTATGCGAGGCCGCACCTGAGATGTCAACCGACTCCCTTCGCCGGTGCTAACCGGAGCAGGTTCGAGGGTCTGCGGCGGACCGCACTCTCAGCGCTGTGGGGCGCTCCCCTGTCGTAGTGAAGATGACTTTACTCCCCCGTCATGGAAGAGT
>DATLQE010000018.1:0-2302 GCA_035535335.1 Lapillicoccus sp.
GGGCCGACCACCGTCGCACCGGCACGGGTCACCGTGTCGACGATCTTGCGCGCCGAGCTGTCGATGACCTCGTGGTCATACGACTTCAGTCGGATGCGGATCTTCTGTCCCGCCATCTGGTCTGGTCTCTCTCTCGCCGGAGAACTGCTGTGGTCGTGCTGGTCTGTGGTTTGTGGCCGTGTTCGTCCCGGCCCCCGCGCTCGGGTGTGTCGCGCCCGCTCCGCGGTCCGACGGCTGGCACTCTCGTGCCCGACGTCGGGTTCTCGTACCGAAGTTCCCGGTGCTCCGGGTGCTCGCGCTTCCCTCAGGCCACACGCGGTGTCCGGCAAGGGCGGCGGTACTCACCTCGAGGGCACGCACCGCGCGTCAAGCAACTTCCCTAGTGTGCCAGAGCGGGCGCAGTGGGTTCAAATCAGGGTCAGCGCTCCCCGACGTCCCCCAGGGCGATCTTGACGTCGACGAGGGGTGTGCCGTCGACGGCCTCGAGACCGCTCACCGTCAGCCGGGTCCCGTCCACGGCGAGCACCTCGCAGCGGTGCAGTCCGAGAGGGTTCGGACGGTCGGGTGATCTCGTCGCGAAGACGCCGGTGAGCGGGCGGCTGATGTCGCCCCGCGGGTGGACGGCGAGGGTCGAGCGGTCGCCGAGGTGCAGCCACGTCAGGACCACGATCTGGTCGCCGGGTGCGAGTCCGGCCAGGGCCGGCCCGACCGACGGATCGATCTCCAGCACGGCGTCGGGGGCGCCCTCGTCGCCCTGCTTCGGGGCGTCGGCCAGGTCCGCCAGGGGGCTCCGGACGTACCCCAGGACCCGCAGCTCGTAGGTGTTGCTGCGGCTCATGCGGCACCGTCCGGGGCGAGGAACGCGGCGAGCGCCGCCGCATACCGCGCCGGTTCGACCGCGGCACACAGCTCGCGGGAGCTGTGCATGGACAGGACCGGGGCACCGACGTCGACCGTCGTGGCGCCGGTGAGGGCCGCGGTCATCGGGCCGACCGTGCTGCCCGAGGGCAGGTCGCTGCGGACGACGTACCGCTGCATCGGCACGCCGGCCTGCTCGCAGGCGAGCGCGAAGGCGCCGGCGCCGAGGCTGTCGGTCGCGTACTTGAGCATCGTGTTGACCTTGAGCACCGGGCCGCCGTCGACCGCGATCTGGTGCTGTGGCTCGTGGCGCTCGGCGTAGTTCGGGTGCGTGGCATGGGCCGTGTCGCCGGAGGCGATGACCGTTCCGGCGAGGGCGCGCCAGACGTCCTCGCGGTCGCCTCCGCCGGCCAGGACGATCCGGTCGATGACGCTGGGCAGGAGCGTCGAGCGGGCGCCGCGTTCCGACTCGCTCCCGGCCTCCTCGTGGTCGAAGAGGACGAGGAGTGGCGTATGCGGCTTGTCGTCGTCTGCGGCGGCCATCAGGGCGGCGACTCCGGCGTGACAGGTGAACTGGTTGTCGAGGCGGGGTGCCGCGACGAGCTGGGCGTCGAGGCCGAGACGCCGTGCCGGCTCGAGGACGTGGGTCATCGCGTCCCAGCCGAGGACGTCGCCAAGACGGACGTCCACCTGGTCGGCCAACCAGGCGGGGAAGTCGCCCGGGTCGGCACCGAGTCCCCAGATCGGAGTGAGGTGCTGCTGCGGGTTGAGGTTCAGCGTCGTCTTCGGCGTCTCACTGAGATGGATGGCCAGGCTGGGGACCCGGAGCAGCGGTTCGTCCGCCCGGAACAACCGGGCCTCCACGCCGTGTCGGCCGCGGACCGCGACCCGACCGGAAAGGCCCAGCTCGCGGTCCAGCCAGGTGTGGAGAAGGGGGCCACCGTACGGCTCGACGCCCAGCAGCTGCCAGCCGGCGCGGGCGTGGTCGGGGCTCGGCTTGATGCGCAGGTTGGGGCTGTCGGTGTGGGCTCCGACGACACGGAACGACCGGACCGGGCTGAGGCGGTTCTCGGTCGACCAGGCGACGAGCGAGCCGCCGCGAACGACGAAGTAGCGGCCCGGGTCCGACGGGAAGGCGTCGGTCTCGGCGACTTCGGCGAAGCCGGCCGGCTGCAGGAGGCCGACGGCGGTGCGGACGGCGTGGAACGGCGAGGGTGACGCGTCGACGAAGTCGATCAGCCCCTGGACGGAGGCGTCGGTGTCGGGAAGCGACATGCGCGCCACTGTAGGGCGGCCGCCCGGAGCCGTTCGGCTCGCCCGACCATCCGGCTTGACTGGGAGTTGAGCATCTTGACTACCGATACATCGTGAGCCGAGCCGCTCGACTGGCAGTCGAGCCGAGCGGCTGGTGGCGGACCGGGCGAGGGAGTCAGCGTGGCTCGCG
>DATLQE010000019.1:0-2298 GCA_035535335.1 Lapillicoccus sp.
ATCATCGACCAGCCCTGCTTGACGTAGTACGTCTCGTCGAAGACCAGCTGGTGGGGGTCGCCGAGCTGCCAGAACCGCAGGACGCCGCCGACAGCGGCGGCGATCAGGGGGCCGAGCCAGCCGAGCAGCCGCTGCCCCGGCGGCTCCCCGAGCAGGCGGCGGCGCAGCTGCCCCTCGGTCTCGACCACGGCAGGCAGGGTATGCGACGCGGCTAGCCGCCCTGTCCCGCTTCCAGACTCACGTTGTCGCGACGTCGGGGGCGCCGTGGACGTCGAAAGTGAGGACAACGTGAGCCTGGACGACGAGGAGTCAGTCATGTTCGGGGCGCTCGTGGGCGGCGTGCGCGGCGGCCTCGAACTGGATCGTCGAGTGCTGCAGCGAGAAGTCGCGGGCCAGTCGGCCCTGGATCTGGTCGAGCATCCGCGGCAGGTCGCCCTCGTTGAAGCAGGTCTCGTCGACGACCACGTGCGCCGTGAGCACCGGCAGGCCGGTCGCCACCTGGCTGACGTGGAGCTCGTGGACCTCGTGGACGTGTGGCGTCGCGAGCAGCCGGGACCGTACGGCGCCGAGGTCGATCTGCTTCGGCGTGGTCTCCATCAGCACGTCGACGCTCTCCCGCAGCAGCCTGATGGTCCGCGGCACGATGAGGGAGCCGATGAGGATGGACGCCACCGCGTCCGCGCGCGACCAGCCGGTCAGGGCGATGACGCCGGCCGCGACGATCACGGCCACCGAGCCCAGAGCGTCGTTGACCACCTCGAGGAAGGCGGCCCGCATGTTGAGGTTGCTGTCCCTTGCGCCGGCGAGGAGGGCGATCGACACGGCGTTGCCCAGGAGGCCGACGACGCCGAAGGCCAGCATCAAACTGGACGTCACCTCCGGTGGCTCGAAGAGCCGGCGAACGCCCTCGACGAGGACGAACCCACCGACGGCGAGTAGGACCGCCGCCTGCCCGGCCGCCGCCAGGACCTCCGCCCGCCGGTAGCCCCACGTCCGCTGCTCGGTCGGCGGCCGACGGGAGAGGGTCGCGGCGAACCACGCGAGCGACAGTCCCGCGACGTCCGTGAGCATGTGTCCGGCGTCGGCGACCAGGGCAAGACTGCCCGAGAGGACCGCCCCGACGACCTCGGCGACGAGCACGCACGACGTGATGGCGAGGACGGCGGCCAGCCGCCCCCGGTGGTCCGGCGCCATTCGCCCGTGCCGGTGCCCGTTCTCCGACGCCCCCATCAACGCAACCAGCTCAGGTGGTCCTTGGCCAGCGTGTACCCGATGAACGCGACCATGTCGAGGATCGCGTGCGCGACGACCAGCGGCAGGACGCGGCGCCAGCGTAGGTACACCAGCGAAAAGACGACCCCCATCACGGCGTTGCCGATGAAGGCACCGAACCCCTGGTAGAGGTGGTACGTCCCCCGCAGCAGCGCCGACGTCGCCACGATCCAGGGCGTCCGCCAGGCCAGTTGGCGCAGCCGCGTCATGAGGTACCCGACGACGACGACCTCCTCCAACGCGGCGTTCTGGACCGCGGAGAGCACCAGCACCGGGATGGTCCACCACTGCGCGGTGAGGTTCGCGGCGGCGACCTGGGTGTTGATCCCGAGGGCCCGCGCGGCGAGGTAGAGGCCGAGCCCGGGGATGCCGATCGCGGCCGCCAGCCCCACGCCCTGGCCGAGGTCGGCCCACGGCCGCCGCTGGTCGAACCCCAGGAACCGGGTCGCCGCATACGGGGCCGGTGGGTCGACCCGGCGCAGCAGGTACAGCGCGAGCAGGACCGGCACGATGCCGAGCCCGATGGCCACCAGCTGGTAGGCCAGGTCCAGCCACGGCCGGTCGGGCGTCACCGAGTTGTTGAGTGAGGAGGACTGGCTGCTCAGCGGTGCCTCGCGGGTGAGCCGTTCCGCGATGGCGAGGACCGCGTACACCGCCGAGGACCCGAGCGACAGGCCGAGGACGAGCAGGACCTCGCGGCCGAGGCCGCCGCGGCGCCCCGGGTCCACGGGCTCCGGCGGTGCGGGAGCCGCCGTCGCCTCGGTCGTGCTCACGACGCGACTGTATGCGGTGCGGCTCGGAGCGAGGTCAGGTCTCGGGTGCTCGCCAGGGCGTGACCCCGGCCGTCTCGGGCCACTCCTCGACCGTCGCGAGAAGGGCCGCGGCCGTGGCGCCGTCGAGCTGCTCGCGGATGATGTCGGCGTGGCCGGCGTGGCGAGCCACCTCCTCGACAAGGTGGAACAGCACCCAGCGCGCCGAGACCGGTTCGCCGGTGTACCAGGGCGGCCCCTGCGGCGGAGCGAGGGT